>NZ_JBFODC010000013.1:0-19014 GCF_040908105.1 Aeromonas sp. R7-2
GTCGATGACGGGCCGCCCCTCTGGTTTCCGACAGAATCGGCCTCAGGCCGGGTCGCTGACACCGCTGGTAGAGAGAGTCTTCTGGGAGAGCCAGAGGCCGCTCGCCTTCATCAGATAGCCAAACAGGGCGCCGATGATGAGGGAGGGCAGAATGAGCCGCCACTCGCCTGCGGCGCCGAAGGTGGCACAGCAACCGGCGAAGGTGCCGGGAATGTAGGCGAGCCACTGCTGCCTGGCCTGCACGCACATCAGGGTGGCCACCACCCCTGTCATCAGATAACCCGCCATGCCGGCCCCCCACCAGGTCTCCCCGTGGATCAGCAGGAGTGCCCACAGCATGCCGGTGGTGTTGCACAGCAGGGTCTGCAACAGCGCCTTGTAACCGCCACTCGAGGCGAAGTAGCTGGTGCAGCCGAGGAAGCCGACCCAGGAGATGAGACCGAGTGCGGCGGCCAGTCCACCCCAGACGGCGGAGAGGATTCCGGTCGTGATGGCGATGGCGAACAGTGGGCTCATGGCGTGACTCTCAGTGGTTGAATCCGGAAAAGGAGGCAGCCTACTCCGCGGTAGAGCGGCAGCAAGCGGGGGCCGGATTGTGTGTGATCCCGATCACTCTTTGCAACTCTGGAATACGCTTGCGCTCGCGAAAAAAATTCATTGGAGGCGCCGCAGACCTTGTTCCATAGTTAGAGGCCCTGTCCTGCTCATGGAGTGAGTCTGATGGTGCCAAACGTGATCGTTCCTCTGCTGGTGTTCGTAGTGCTCTTCCTGGCCGGTACCATGGCCAAGGCACTGCCCCTTTACCAACTCATGTAATTCTGTGTGAAATAAAACTCGGCCGGGGCGGGTCTTATGGTTGTCAACCTCATCGTCCCGGGAGTTTTTTCATGTTGATCAAGCGCCGTACTTCTCATCACCCCACCGAACAGGATGTCACGCCGGAAACCGTCTATCAGGATCGTCGCCGCATCCTGAAAGGGCTGGGCCTGGGCGTCGGTGCCGCCACCCTGGCGTTTCCGGTGAAGGCCAGCCTGCTGGATCTCTTCGCACCGGACAAGCCGGCCACCGTGGCCCCCACCAGACCCCTCGACATCCGTGCCGCGACCCGGCCAGAGGGATTGATCCTCACCCCGGAGGAGAAGGCCACCACCCACAACAATTTCTACGAGCTGGGGACCGACAAGGGGGACCCGGCCCGCAACGGCCATTACCTCAGGCCCGAGCCCTGGACCCTGAAGGTGGAAGGGGAGGTGGCCAAACCCTTCACCCTGGATGTGTGGGATCTCATCAACAAGAGTACGCTGGAGGAGCGCATCTATCGGCTGCGCTGCGTGGAGGCCTGGTCCATGGTATTGCCCTGGAGCGGCATTGCGCTGGCGGATCTGATCCGCCGTGCCGAGCCCACCAGTCGCGCCAAGTTCGTGGCCTTCGAGACGCTCTATGATCCGGAACAGTTGCCGGGGCAGGCCTCCCGTGCCCTGGGGGGCGGCATCGATTATCCCTATGTGGAGGGCTTGCGCCTCGACGAGGCCATGCACCCCCTCTCCTTCCTCGCCATGGGGCTCTATGGCAAGACCCTGCCCGCCCAGAACGGGGCTCCCATCCGGCTGGTGGTGCCCTGGAAGTACGGCTTCAAGAGCATCAAGAGCATCGTCTCCATCCGCCTGGTGGAGGAGATGCCCCCCACCACCTGGAACCTGCTGGCCCCCAACGAATATGGCTTCTACGCCAACGTCAACCCGAACGTGGATCACCCGCGCTGGAGCCAGGCGAGCGAGCGTTTCATCGGCGAGGGGGGCATTTTCGGGGCCAAGCGCCAGCCGACCCTGATGTTCAATGGCTACGGCGACGAGGTGGCGTCCCTCTATCAGGGGATGGATCTGCGTAAATGGTATTGAGACTGACGCGCTGCCCGACTGATCTCTTGCCTCCTTCTCCCCTGGTGGGAGAGGGGATGAGAAGCGGGAAAAACATGACGGGAACTGCAATATGACGCCGAGACTGAAAACAGCCCATATCAACGGCTTGCGGGCGCTGGTGCACCTTGGTTCGCTTGGCTTTCTGCTCTGGCTGGGCTATGCCGTGCCAGCCGGGCTGCTGGGGGGGGATCCGGTCCAGGGGCTGACCCATTACCTTGGCAAGGGGGCCCTCCACCTGCTGTTGCTGACCCTGCTGGTGTCGCCGCTCGCCAAGCGCTGGCGCCAGGGGCAGCTCATCAAGTTGCGCCGCCCCCTCGGGCTCTGGTGCGCCGCCTGGGCGTCCCTGCACTTCATGGTCTGGCTGGGGCTGGATCTGCAGTTCGACTGGGGGCTGATTGGCGGCGAGCTGGTGAAGCGCAGCTACATAGTGGTGGGCATGGTGGCGCTGCTGCTGTTGCTGGCGCTCGGCATCACCTCGATCCCGGCCCTGTTGCGACGCATGGGGCCGGCCTGGCAGAAGCTGCACAACTGGATCTACGGGGTGGCTCTGCTGGTGCCGGTACACTACTGGTGGTCGGTCAAGAGCGGGTGGCAGGAGCCGCTCATCTATCTGGTGCTGGCCTGCGCCCTGCTGTGGCCCCGTCGGGAGAAGCTGCTGCGCACCTGGCGCAGGCGCCCGCAAGTGGCCGGGAGGGGGGCGGCGAAACAGCCGTCACGCCCATAGCAAAAGAGGCCTATTCGGCCTCTTTTTTGGTGATCTCGCCGGTGTTGGCATCGACCTGCAACTGGACGCGCTGATCGTCGGCATTCAGGGTATCGACCTCGAATTTGTCCCCTTCCAGCTCCACTTCCCGAATGTCGTGATACCCTTGTGCCAGCAACAACTTGACCAGTCCGGCCATGTCGAGACGTGTCTGCGCCGCCCAGCCAAAGGTGGAAAAGAGGCACAAGATCAGCAGGATACTGCGTGGGATCATATTCATTCCGGATTCATGGCTGGCACACTATAAACGGCATTATGTTAGGTTTTGAGAGATGAATCACCCATGAATAGCGCGCTGCCCCTGCTTGGATTGCTGCTGCCGATGCTGGTTCAGGCGGCCCAGCCGAACGAGGCCTTGCTGCAACAGGCGGTCAGCGAGGGGCGGGTCCGTCCTTTTCATGAGCTGATGGCGGTGGCCTCCCGCCTGCCGGTGCGGGTGCTGCGGGTCGATCTGGGTGAGGAGGATGGCGTCTGGCTCTACGAGCTCAGGCTCATCGACGAGGAGAACAGCGTCATCAAGGTGGGCTACCGGGCTGACAACCTGGAGATGGTGTGGCTCAAGGGGCACCATCTGGAACGCCTGTTCGCTCCGCGCCCGCCCCCGGAAGAGGAGTAACGGCGTGAGTCCGCGAACGTACCGCCGTCCGGTTCGTCCCCCCAACCGTTGCCGGTGCTGGCACAACCCTGTTTTGGATACCCATGTATGCGCATTCTGATAGTTGAAGATGAAAAGATCCTCGCGGGCCAGCTGGCGGAACAGCTGCGTCTGTCCGGTTTCGTCACCGATCTCTGCCACGATGGCAACGAGGCGGGCTTTCTCGGCGAGACCGAACCCTATGACGCCATCATCCTGGATCTCGGCCTGCCCGGTCGCGACGGCCTGAGCGTACTGAAGGAGTGGCGCAGCAAGGGGATGGACACCCCGGTGCTGGTGCTGACCGCCCGTGGCCAGTTGCACGAGAAGATTGAAGGGCTCAACGCCGGGGCTGACGACTACCTCACCAAGCCCTTCCAGGTGGCGGAGCTGGTGGCGAGGGTGCAGGCGCTGGTGCGCCGGGCGGCGGGGAACGCCAGCTCCATCCTCGAGATCGGTGGCGTGCGTCTCGACATGGCGGCTTCCCAGGTGTGGTACGAAGGGACCCCCATCAAGCTCACCGCCCACGAGTTCCGGGTGCTGGGCTACCTGATGCAGCACAGGGGCAAGGTGGTGTCCCGCAGCGAGCTGATCGACCACATCTATGCCCAGGATTTCGATCGCGACTCCAACACCGTGGAGGTGTTCATCGGCCGCATCCGCAAGAAGACCCACGCCGATCTCATCGAGACGGTGCGCGGCCTCGGCTACCGGATCAACGAATGACACCCTCGCAACCGATGGCGGGGTGGGTTGAATGAGGCTGGTACGCACCCTGCGAGGTCGGCTGGTGGTGATCGCCATGGTCTGGTGCGGTCTCTTCCTGTTCGCCACCGGCTTCAGCCTGCAGACCATGATGCGCAACTACTGGCAGGAGGCGGAGGCCGATGGCCTGCGCCTGCAGCTCTACGATCTGCTCTCCCGCCTCGAGATCCAGCCGGACGGCATGCCGGTGGTCACCGAGCCCATGGCCGACCCCCGTTATCGCCAGCCCTACTCCGGCTACTACTGGCAACTGGAGCTGGGGGAGACGGTGGTCAGTCGCTCCCGCTCCCTGTGGGATGCCCATCTGAGTGCCCACGGCCTGAAGTCGGCTTTCGGCGATCCGGATCTCTTTGTCGGCAAGGGGCCCAACAAGGAGCCCCTGCTCATCATGACCCGTACCGTGCTGCTGCCGGGGTCTGATCGGGTCTTCACCCTGGTGATGGCCAAGGACAGCAGCGCCCTGACCCAGACCCTGAAGAAGACCCGCATCAGCCTGTTCCTCGGCCTCGGCTTCGCCGCCACCGGCCTGGTGCTCGGCTTCATGTTCCAGATCCTCTACGGCCTGCGCCCGCTGCACCTGCTGCGCCGCGAGCTGAGCCGCGTCCATCAGGGTCATCAGGAGGGGTTCCGGCTTCGCTACCCCCTGGAGATCCAGCCGCTGGTGGAGGATATCAACCGCCTGCTGCACCACTATGGCGAGCTGCTGCAACGGGCCCGCTCCCACACCGGCAACCTGGCCCACGCCCTCAAGACGCCGCTCAGCATCATGCGCAACCAGGTGACCCAGTTGCCGCCGGAGGATCAGGCCGCCCTCGGCGAGCAGCTCGACCAGATCCAGCGCCACATCGACTACCACCTCGGCAAGGCGCGGGTGACCGGCGCCGCCAAGATCCTCGGGGTGTCGACCCCGGTGCGGGCCCGGGTGGAGTACATCTGCCGCGCCTTCTCCCGCCTCTATCCCGGCAAGACGGTGGACTTGCAGGTGCCGGTCAATCTGGCGGTCGGGGTGGAGGAGCAGGACTTCGACGAGATGGTGGGCAACCTGCTGGAGAACGCCTTCAAGTGGTCCGCCAGCGAGCTGCGCATCTCCAGCGCCGAGCTGGGGGGCTGGATCACCCTGCGCATCGAGGACGACGGTCCCGGCATGAGCGAGGATCAGATCGCCAAGGCGGTGCTGCGGGGGGTGCGCCTCGACGAGAAGGTGCCGGGTTCCGGGCTCGGTCTCAACATAGTGTCAGACCTGGCGGAGGCTTACCGTGGCAGCCTCATCATGGGGCGGGCCGAGCTGGGGGGGCTCGCCGCTTCCCTCTCCCTGCCCAAGGTGGCCAGGGTCGAGTGACGGGGGGCCCCGTCGGGGGGCCCCTTTTGTGCCGCCGTGCTGGCAAGGGTGCGGCACCCGGCATAAGATACGTCTCTTGTTTCAGGTGTAGGAAGGGTAGCAATGACTGACGATCCTTGGGCTTTGTGCCATCTCGATGATTCGTTCGATGCCTCGGTGCTGGGCACCAAGGGGGCCCAGATCCAGTGGTTCGAGGACAGGGATGCTCTGATCCAGTTCCTGCTGGAGGATTTTGTCGACCTGCTGGCCGACGTGGGCGAGCTGGACGAGGAGCAGACCGAGAGCGCCCGCGAGCGCTTCACCCTGCTGGTGGAGCAGAGCCTGGATGATCGCACCCTGATGGATGCCATCAACGATCTCGCCTCCGGCCTGCGCCGCATTGCCTGGCTGGGGCCCCTCTCCGAACTGGCGGAGTTGAGCGACGACTTCGCAAGCGGGCTGCGAGCCTTCTTCTGGAGCCAATATGACGGTGACGAGGATGACCCCGAGGCCTGGGTGCCGGAAGATCTCTGGCCCCAGCTGGTGGAGTGCGCCGAAGAGTACATGGTGGAAGGAGACTTCTGAGCCACACCACAAACTGCGATAAGAAAACGGCTCCTCTATGGCGCCGTTTTGTCTGCATGCAACCGCCTCAGCCGTTGGCCGGTACCTCGTGCGCCGTGTTGGCTAGCACTGGCCCGATATACTTCTCTATCTGCAATTGGGCCATGTGGCCGCAGTTGCCCTGGGCCAGACTGGACGAGCCCTCGTCGAAGGTGAGGCAGTTGACGTTGCCGTTCTTGCAGATGCTGCCCGCTTCCCCCGGCTTGGCCGGATCGTACCAGGCCCCTTCACACACCCGCACTACCCCGGGCCGGATATCGGCGGAGATCAGGGCCCCCACCAGGATCTGGCCGCGCTCGTTGAAGGCCCGCACCAGATCGCCATCCTGGATGCCGCGCGCCTTGGCGTCGTCCGGATGGATCAGGATCGCCTCCCGATCGGCGATGGCGAACTTGTCCCGCAGCGGGGTGTTGTCGAGCTGGGAGTGCAACCGCTGGGTCGGGTGGGAAGTGTTGAGCGACAGCGGATAGCGCGCCGCCACCTCGCTCTTCACCCACTCCTTGGGCTCATACCACTTGGGATGACCGGCGCAGTCGGCATAACCCATGCCGGCCACCGTGCTGGAGAAGATTTCGATCTTGCCGGACGGGGTACCGAGCGGGTTGAGCAGCGGGTTTTCGCGAAAATCGGCGTGACGGATCCACTGGCGGTTGGCCTCCGGGATCGGGAAGCGGATGTAGTTGTTGGACTCCCAGAACATGTTGAACGGCGGTAGCGCCACACGGGCGCCACGGGCCTGCGCCGCCATGCCGTCGTACATCTGCTTGAGCCACAGCATCTCGTCCTTCCCTTCGGTGTACTGCTCCTGCACGCCCAGCTTGGCTGCGATGGCGCTGAAGATGTCGAAGTCGTTGCGGGCTTCAAACTGGGGGGGCACGCACTGGTGCATCGGGAAGACGTAGCGCTGGGAGTAGTCGCCCCCCATCTCCAGGTCGTTGCGCTCGTAGCTGGTGGTGACCGGCAGCACGATGTCGGCGTGTTTGGCAGTCGCCGTCCAGTAGGGCTCGTGCACGATCACGGTCTGCGGCTTGCGCCACGCCTTGACTAGGTTGTTGGTGTCCTGATGGTGGTGGAAGGGGTTGCCCCCCGCCACGTAGACCAGCTTGATGTCCGGATAGGTCACCTTGCGGCCGTTGAAGTCGATGGTCTTGCCCGGGTTGGCAAGGCAGTCGGCGATGCGGGCCACCGGGATCGGTGCCGGGCTGTTCTTCGGCGCGTTGCCGGCGGAGATCCCCGCCAGAATGCCGCCCTTGGCGGTGGGGCTGCCACCGGAGGAGTAGTGGTAACTGAAGCCGTAGCCGCCCCCCGGTAGGCCGATCTGGCCCAGCATGGCAGCCAGAGTGACCAGCATCCAGTTCGGCTGTTCGCCATGCTGCTGACGTTGCATGCCCCAACCGGCCATGATCATGGTGCGCTTGGCGGCCATGTCGAGGGCCAGCTGGCGGATCACCTTGGCATCGACGCCGCAGACGCTGCTCGCCCAGTCGGCGCTCTTCGGCTGACCGTCATCCTTGCCAAGCAGATAGGCGAGGAATTTGTCGAAGCCGACGGTGTAGCGATCGAGGAAGGCCTGATCGTGCTTCTTCTCGCTGTAGAGGGTGTGGGCCACCCCCAGCATCATGGCCACGTCGGTGTAGGCGTTCGGGGCAATCCACTCGGCGCCGACCAGCTTGGCGGTCTCGTTGTAGACCGGATCGATGCTGATGACGCGGGTGCCTTTCTCTTTCAGCGCCTTGAAGCCCGCTTGACCTTCATGATCCGGTATGTTCCAGCTGTTCTTCAGGGTCACCTGAGCATTGACCCCCCAGAGCACCACCAGTTCTGCGTTTTCCACCACGTTGGGCCAGGCGGTCTGCTGTTCGTACACCTCGATGGAGCCCATCACGTGGGACATGATCACCTGAGCCGCGCCGGTGGAGTAGTCACCGGCATAACCGGTGAAGCCGCCGGAGAGGTTCATCAGGCGGTGCAGCAGGGTGCGGCTGTTGTGGAACATGCCGACACTCTTCCAGCCGTAGGAACCGGCGTGGATCGCCTGCGGGCCGAAATCAGACTGAACGCGCTGGATCTCGCCGGCCACCAAGTCGATGGCCTTTTCCCAGCTCACCCGTACCCACTCGTCGGCACCGCGCAACTCCGGTCTGGCGCCCGGGCCGTGCTCCAGCCAGCTTTTGCGCACCATGGGGTACTTGATGCGGTTCTTGGCGTGGACCTGGAACGGCGCCATGTCGATGAGGTCATTCGGCGCTGGGTCATCGGCCACCGGCTGGACCCGCACCATGCGGCCCTCGGAGACGATGGCCTCGAAGGCTCCCCAGTGGGCGCCGGTCAGGATGCCCTTCTGGGCGGGCACCAGGGTGGGGAACTGCTCAAGGGCCGTGCTGACGGCCTTGGCCAGGGCGCTTTTCGGGAAGATACCGGCCAGCAGGGGCAAGGCGGCACAGGCCCCCAGCCCCTTGAGCAGAGTACGGCGGGAGAGGTTGGTCTGTTGGTCATTGAAAAAAGTCATGGGAGAGTCCTCTGTTCCTGCCTTAATGGGCCGCGCTCATGTCGCTGGCGTGTTTCTGCACGTATTGGGTGAGCATGCGCGCCTGCTCCGGGGTGAGGGAGGTACGGGACTCCATCCCCTTGATGACGCCGATCCACTGGTTGGCGTTGAAGTGATCCAGCGCGGTGAGGCCGTGACAGCCGGTGCAGTTGTTGGACATCAGGGTGGAGGCGTATTGCCACAGCTTGCCCTGGTCGCCGATGAGCTGGCTCTGGTCGACCCAGGCGGTCAGGCTGACCTGATGCCAGGTGAGGTTGGTGGCGCTGTCGGTCTCGCTCTTGCCGGTCACGAGGGCTTTTCTGGCGGCTTCGCCGACCAGCACGCTCAGGATCCGTTTGCCGGGGGCGGCGTAGAACACCTCGCTCACCCCGTCCTGCTGCCAGCCGTCGATGCGCACCTGGGCGCGGCCGTTGTCGTTGGCCAGCACTTCCACCTGGGTGGAGGGCATCAGGGTGCCTTCATCAGTCTTGGCGCCGGCATCCAGATAGAGCGGGGTGGTGGCGATGGCATAGCGGGTGGTGACGGTGGCCGGGGTCTGGGCGGCGGCTTGCGCCAGCTCGCTGGCACCGGCGGCAGCCAGGCCGCTCATGTCCGGCATGATGTGGGCAACGCCGCGGTGGCAGTCGATGCAGGTCTGACCCTCCTTGATGGCGACCGGGTGCTCGGCGCGGGCATTGGGGCGCTGGGCCAGGATGTCCATGGCGGCGTAGCTGTGGCAGCTGCGACAGGTGGCGGAGTCATTGGCCTTGAGCTGATCCCACACGGTCTGGGCCATGCGCAGCTTGTGGGCCTCGTATTTTTCCGGGGTGTCGAGGGTGCCGATCGCCTCGTGATAGATGTCTTTCACGGCGCGGATCTTGGTCCAGAGATAGGCGGCGGGTTCACTGGGGATGTGGCAGTCGGCGCACTCGGCGCGGATCCCCTTCACGTTCTGGAAGTGGACGCTGCCCTGATATTCGGCGAGGGGGGTCTGCATGGAGTGGCAGGAGACGCAGAACTCGGTGGAGCTGGTCTTGTGCAGCACGGTGACGGTGACGCCCAGTGCGGCGATCCCCAGCAGGGCCCCGAGCAGCAGAAGCCAGAACCAGGTCTTTCTCAACAGTTTTCCAAGCATGGTGACGGTGTCCTTCGAATTCGGGTATTACCAATATAGTAGTAGTCCCAGGATTCTAAGGGTTGACCTCGGTCATGGTTTTAATTTCGACATATAATTGATTTTTGGTTTTGTTATTTGTTTTGGCATGATTTATTGAATTTAAATCGCATTTTTCCCATACAGCGGGAGCGGGATGTGCGGTGGTGGGAGCGATGCCCAAGCCGGGGCGAGGAGGCAGTACGCCACCCCGGGGCTTGGGGTTTGTGGCGAGAGGATTGTATACTGTTCACATATACAGTATTCAGGTGTATCCATCATGCGACTCTTTATCGCCGAGAAACCCAGCCTTGGCCGCGCCATCGCCGATGTCCTCCCCAAACCTCACAAGAAGGGGGAGGGTTTCATCGAGACGGCGCAGGGAGACGTGGTGACCTGGTGCATCGGTCACCTGCTGGAGCAGGCCGAGCCCGATGCCTACGATGCCGCCTACAAGCAGTGGCGCATGGAATCCCTTCCCATTGTCCCGACCCAGTGGCAGCTGGTGGCCAAACCCAAGACCAAGGCCCAGCTGGCCGTCATCAAGGGGCTCATCAAGCAGGCGGACTGCGTGGTCAACGCCGGTGACCCGGACAGGGAAGGGCAACTGCTGGTGGACGAGGTGATCGACTTTCTCGGCTATCCCAAGACCAAACCGGTTCAGCGCTGCCTCATCAGCGATCTCAATCCCCCCGCCGTGCGCCGCGCCCTCGACAAGCTCAGAGACAACAAGGAGTTCGTGCCGCTGGCGGTGTCGGCGCTGGCCCGTAGCCGTGCCGACTGGCTCTATGGCATCAACATGACCCGGGCCTATACCCTGCTTGGCCGCAAGGGGGGCTGCAGCGAACTGCTGTCGGTGGGTCGGGTACAGACCCCCTTGCTCGGTCTGGTGGTGCGCCGGGATCTCGAGATCGAGGCCTTCGTTCCTAAGCCGTTCTACGAGGTGATGGCCCATCTGTTGACCCAGGGCAACGAACGCTTCACCGCCAGGTGGCTGCCATCGGAGGCATGTCTGCCCTGGCAGGATGAGGAGGGACGGGTGCTCAACCGGGCGCTGGCCGCCAAGGTGGTGGAGCGGATCCAGGGGCAACCCGCCCGGGTGGAGGCGGTGGAGGAGCAGGCGCGCAAGCAGGCGGCGCCGCTCCCCTACAACCTCTCCAGCCTGCAGATCGACGCGGCCAAGCGCTTTGGCATGGATGCCAAGCGGGTGCTGGATATCTGCCAGAGCCTCTACGAGCGGCACAAGCTCATCACCTATCCCAGATCCGACAGCCGCCATCTGCCGAGCGAGCACTTCAACCGGGCCGGCCAGGTGCGGGAGGCCATCGCCAGCACGGCCCCTGCGCTGGCCAGGGCGGTCGCCGAAGCGGATGGCAGGATCCGCAGCAAGGCGTGGAACGACAGCAAGGTGGATGCCCACCACGCCATCATTCCCACCGAGAAGAGGGGGAACGAGGGGAGCCTGGGGGCCGACGAGGCGAAGCTTTACGGCCTGATTGCCCGCCAGTATCTGCTGCAGTTCTACCCGCCGTTCGAGTACAACGACAGCAAGGTGTTGCTGCGCATCGCCGGAGGGCTGTTCCAGGCCAAGGCGCGCCGCATCCTCAAGGCGGGCTGGAAGGCGCTGCTCGGAGTGGAAGAGGATGACGAGGAGGAGGCGGGAACCCTGCCTGCCCTGAAAGAGGGGGAGGAACTGCTGTGCGAGCGGGGGGAACTGCTGGAGAAGATGACCCAGCCCCCCAAGCCGTTTACCGATGCCACCCTGCTTGCCGCCATGACCGGCATCGCCCGTTATGTGCAGGATCCCGAGATCCGCAAGACCCTGCGGGAGACCGACGGTCTGGGCACCGAG
Organism: Aeromonas sp. R7-2; assembly: GCF_040908105.1. Taxonomy (NCBI): domain Bacteria; kingdom Pseudomonadati; phylum Pseudomonadota; class Gammaproteobacteria; order Aeromonadales; family Aeromonadaceae; genus Aeromonas; species Aeromonas sp. R7-2. Next base: position 11,556 of record NZ_JBFODC010000013.1, read on the forward strand.
GCGACCCGGGCCGGGATCATCGATCTGCTGTTCAAGCGCCGCTTCCTGGTGCGCCAGGGCAAGAGCATCAAGGCCACCCCGACCGGGCGAGCCCTGGTCCAGGCGCTGCCCACGACCGCCACGACACCGGACATGACGGCACTGTGGGAGCAGAGTCTGGGTCAGATCGCCGAACGTCACGGCAGCTACCAGCAGTTCATGGGGCCGCTCACCGAGCAGCTCAACGGCCTGATCGAGGGGGCGCGGCAGGATTCCGGCGCCAGCTTCAGCGCGCTGCCCAAGGCGGCGCCCGGTGACAGCAAGCAACGCTTTGCCCGCCGCAAGCGGACTGGGTCCACCGCCGCACGCCCCCGCACGAGCACGGGCAAGAGTGCTCGTGTGGGGAAGAGCCCTGGAAAGAGCACTGGTAAGGGGACGACCAGGGGCAAGGCTGCCTGAGGCTGGTGCGCGCCGTGATCACATAAAAATAAGAAGAGGGGCCAGTGGCCCCTCTTTGCATGGATGGAGCGGCTTACCCCGTGTAGACGCTCTCTTCCGGATAACGGATGCGGGTCTCCACCGGGCGGGCCAGCATGATGGCCAGGGTGAGGGGCCCCAGACGGCCGCAGATCATCACCAGCACCAGGATCAGTTTGCCCGGTTCGCTTAGAGAAGCGGTGATGCCGGTGGACAGTCCCACGGTGGCAAAGGCCGAGATGGTCTCGAACATGATCTTGTCGAATGATTGCGACTCCGTGAGCATCAGCAGGAACATCGCCAGCATCAGCACCATGGTACTGACGATGATGATGGCCAGGGAGCGGGTCACTATCTGGGGTGACAGGGTGCGGCCGAAGGCGGTGACATGGGGGCGCTTGGTCAGAAACGCCCGGGTCGCCAGCAGAACGACGGCAAAGGTGGTGACCTTGATACCGCCCCCGGTGGAGGTTGCCCCGGCACCGATGAACATCAGCATCATCATGAACAGCAGGGAGGCCGGTACCATCTGGCCGATATCCACCGTGTTGAAGCCCGCCGTGCGCGCGGTGGCCGACTGGAAGAAGGCTGCCAGCCACTGGCTCCCGAAGGAGGCGTTGCCCAGGGTGCCCGGGTTGTTGTGCTCCAGCAGCCAGAACATCAGGGTCCCCAGCAGCAGCAGGGCAGGGGTCATCAGCAGCATCAGCTTGCTGTGCAGTTTCAGCTTGCGCCAGCGGCGGTTGCGCACCAGGTCGACGATGACGGTGAAGCCTACCCCCCCCAGGATCAGCAGGGCCGGTATGGTCAGGCTGATGATGGGGTCATCCCGGTAGTCCATGAGGTTGTTGGCAAACAGCGAGAAGCCGGCGTTGTTGAAAGCCGACACCGCGTGGAAGAAGCTGACGTAGAGGCCGTGACCCCAGCCCATGTCGGGCACCCAGCGAATGGCCATGATGGCGGTGCCGATCAGCTGGGCAATCAGGGCGAACAGGACGATGCGTTTCACCAGCTGGACGATGTTGACGGATCCCTCCTGGCCCAGTGCCTCCTTGGCCAGCACCTGCTGGCGCAGCCCGACCCGCTTGCTGAACATGGCGATGAGCAGCAGTGTCATGGTCATCTGGCCGAGACCACCAATCTCCATCAATATCAACAGGATGATCTGCCCCTGCAGGGTGAAGGCGGTGCCGGTATCCACCACCCCGAGGCCGGTCACGCTGATGGCGGAGGTGGCGGTGAACAGGGCGTTGATGACGGTGACCTCACCCTTGTGGCTGGAGGGCTGGACCAGAAACAGGGTGCCAACCAGCAGGATGATGAGGAAACTGCCCAGGATGAGCTTGGCCTCGCTCCAGCGGGAGTTGTCTTCCCGATGCAGGGTGAAGGCGTAGTTGCTGCGCCAGTTGATCATAGGGTGTCGAGCCAGTGATCGATGGCGTGCTTGTTGCCGGCCAGGATCAGGATGTCACCGAGTTGCAGCTCCATCTTGCCGGTCAGGACGTTGTGCAGCACCTCACCCCGCTTGATGGCCAACAGCTGGAAATCGCTTTGCTGCAGCAGGCGCAAGTCGGCCAGGGTGCGGGTGTTTTGCTGCAAGCCGATCACGAACTCGGTCAGCACCATGTCGTGACCCAGCTCCAGGTAGTCGAACAGCCGGTTGTCCAGCATGCTCTGGGCCACCCGGCGGCCCATGTCCCACTCCGGGTTGATCACCTTGTCCGCGCCCACCTTCTGCAGGATCTTGGCGTGGAACTTGTCGCGGGCCTTGACCCAGACCTTCTTCACGCCCGCCTCTTTCAGCACCAGCGTGGTCAGGATGCTGGTCTCCAGGTTGTCGCCGATGGCGACAAAGACGATGTCGAAATTCGCCAGGCCCAGTTCGGCGACCGTGGCCTCGTCGGTGGCATCGGCCACGATGACGTGGTTGCAGAGGGTGGCTATCTGGCGGGTCTTGCTCTCGTCGATGTCGATGGCCAGTACCTCGGCATTCTGGCGCTGCAACTCTTCGCACAAGGCGCTGCCAAACAGGCCCAGGCCGATGACGGCGAATTGATTGTTCATGCATGCTTCCTCAGCGGGATGAAGGGGTTACTCTACTCCAGAGCCCTGAGTCCGAAAAGTGTCCGGGTTTTTTGTCCCGGGGAATCTGGGGTAAACTGCGCCCTTGTCCTTGTCGGAACACACAGATGAAACTCACCCCCCACGCCTCCCTGTCGACCCTCAATACTATGGGCCTGGACGCACACTGCCTCTGGCTGGCCGATGTGACCCGGCCGGATGATCTCGCGCAACTGCGGACTAACCCGGAGTTGGCCACCTTGCCGCGCCTGGTGCTGGGAGGAGGAAGCAACATCCTGTTCTGCGATGACTTTGCCGGTCTGGTGGTCCACAACGGCCTGAAAGGGATCACGCTGCACGAGGAGTCCGAGCACTGGCTGCTACACGTGGCGGCAGGTGAAAACTGGCACGAGCTGGTATGTCACGCCCTGCAACAGGGCTGGCACGGGCTGGAGAATCTGGCACTCATTCCCGGGACGGTCGGGGCGGCCCCGGTACAGAACATCGGTGCCTACGGGGTCGAGCTGGCCAGCGTCTGTGCCTACGTGGAGGCGTTCAACTGGCAGAGTGGCGAGGTTGAGCGCATCGCGGCGGCCGACTGCCGGTTCGGTTACCGTGACAGCATCTTCAAGCACGACTATCAGGACTCCCACTTCATCATCGCCGTCGGTCTGCGCCTGCCCAAGGCATGGCGCCCGGTCGCCGGCTATGGCCCGCTGGCGGCGCTGGGGGATGCCCCTTCGCCACAGGCCATTTTCGACACCGTCTGTGCCACCCGCATGGCCAAGCTGCCGGATCCGGCGGTGCTGGGCAACGCGGGCAGTTTCTTCAAAAACCCTGTGGTGCCCGCCGCCCTGGCCGAGACCCTGAAACAGCAATACCCGCAGATGCCCTGCTACCCTGCAGCAGAAGGGCAGGCCAAGCTGGCGGCTGGCTGGCTCATCGATCAGTGCGGTCTCAAGGGGTTTGCCATCGGTCGTGCCGCCGTGCATCAGGAGCAGGCGCTGGTGCTGGTCAATCTGGGGGGCGCCAGCGCCATGGAGCTCATCGCGCTGGCGGCCCATGTCCGCGACAGCGTGGAGCACCAGTTCGGTGTGGTGCTGGAACACGAGGTGCGCTTCATGGGGCGCAGCGGTGAAACCTGGCTCGACGAGGTACTGGCATGACCCTGACCCCCGTCAGACAGACCCTGATCACCCTGCTCAGCGACGGCCAGTTCCATTCCGGCGAGCAGCTGGGCGAGCGCCTTGGCATCAGCCGGGCGGCGGTGAGCAAGCACATGGCCGCGCTCAAGGATCTGGGGCTGGATCTCTTCAGCTTGACCGGCAAGGGCTATCGGCTGGCGGTGCCCATGGCCCTCTATGACGAGGGGCGGCTGCAGGCAGAGGCACCGATGGCACCGGTGCACTGCTTCCCAGTCATCGACTCCACCAACCAGTACCTGCTGGAGCGGGTCAACACCCTGAGCTCCGGCGAAAGCTGTCTGGCCGAGTGCCAGACCGCCGGGCGGGGACGTCGTGGCAAACCCTGGGTTTCTCCCTTCGGTTGCCAGCTGATCCTGAGCATGTACTGGCGGCTTGAGCAGGGCATGGCGGCCGCCATGGGACTGAGTCTCGCGGTCGGCGTGGCGGTGGTCGAGGCGCTGGAGTCCCTCGGTTATCCCGGGGTGGAGCTCAAGTGGCCGAACGACCTCTATTACCAGGGCCGCAAGCTGGCGGGCATCCTGGTGGAGATGAGCGGCAGTGCGGGTGCCAGCTGCCATCTGGTGATCGGGGTCGGCCTCAATCTGGCGATGCCGAGTCGGGAGGGGGAGAAGATCGATCAGGCCTGGTCCGAGCTGCGCCATATCCAGCCCGAGCTGGTGGATCGCAACGAGCTGGCCGCCTGCGTGCTGCTGCACCTGCAGCAGGCCATGCAGACCTTCGAACAGACGGGACTGGCGAGTTTCGTCGAGAGCTGGAACCGGCTCGACCACTTCGCCGGCCAGCCGGTGAAGCTGCTGATGGGAGAGCAGGTGATCCGCGGGATTGCCCGGGGGATCGACGAACGCGGAGCCCTGCGTCTGGAGACGGAAGAGGGGCTCAAGCTCTATCTGGGAGGGGAACTCTCCCTGCGGCGGGGTGACTGACCTCGTACGCTCATGAGGACTGAATGAAAGAGGGGGCCTGCGGGCCCCCTCTTTCATGTATGCACTGCGACAGTGGTCACTTGCGCAGCTTGATCTGCTCGATGGCGTGCTCGTTGCCCTTGGTGAGGATGAGGTTGGCCCGCTCCCGGGTCGGCAAGATGTTCTCTTGAAGGTTCAGGTAGTTGATATCCTGCCAGATGTTGTTGGCGATCTCGGTCGCCTCGCTTTCGGCCAGCTTGGCGTAGTGGTGGAAATAGGAGTCGGGATCCGAGAAGGCGCCGCTGCGGAATTTGAGAAAACGATCGATGTACCAGGTGCGCAGCAGCTCGGCATCGGCATCCACATAGATGGAAAAGTCGACGAAGTCCGACACGAACACGCGATGAGGGTCCTGGGGATAGTCCATGCCGCTTTGCAGCACATTGAGCCCTTCCAGGATCAGGATGTCCGGCTGCTCCACCACCTTCTTCTCGTCGGGCAGGATGTCATAGATGAGGTGGGAGTAGACGGGGGCCTCGACCTTCTCGTGGCCGGCGCGGATATTGGCGACAAACTCCACCAGATGGCGGATGTCATAAGACTCGGGGAACCCCTTGCGGCGCATCAGGCCACGGGCTTCCAGCTCCTTGTTGGGAAACAGGAAGCCGTCGGTGGTGACCAGCTCCACCCTGGGGTGCTCTGGCCAGCGCTCCAGCAGTGCCTGAAGGATACGGGCCGTGGTGCTCTTTCCCCCCGCCACGCTGCCGGCGATACTGATGATATAGGTGCCCTTGCCGCGGGACTGACCGAGAAACTGTTCCAACACCCGGCTGCGGCGCTGCTTGGCCTTGACGTAGAGATTGAGGAGACGGGAGAGGGGCAGATAGATCTCTTCCACTTCCCGCAATGACACCTTCTCGTTGATCCCACGCAGGGTCTGCAGATCGTGCTCGGTCAGGGTCAGGGGGACCGCATCGCGCAATAACGCCCATTGTTCGCGGGTGAATTGCAAATAGGGGTTATGCTCTGTCGTCATGGTGTCATCACTGTTTCTTGGGCAGGGCGACCATACACCAAGGGATCGGGAGCGACAAGGGACGCGTCCGGTCGGGACGGAGAAGGAGCGTTTTTTTGCCTGGATCCCGGCATAAATGCACATTTTGCAAGGTGCAATGGTTGCATCCCCAAAATCCTTACCATAAAATGCGCGACGCTTGGATGTCTGTCGTCTATTTGCCCAGCAAAAGCGACAAAAACAACGGGTGCAAGCAGAATTACCGTTGTGGCATTTATGCAACTGGAGGGGTTCCCGAGCGGCCAAAGGGATCAGACTGTAAATCTGACGGCTCTGCCTTCGAAGGTTCGAATCCTTCTCCCTCCACCATATTTCTCTGCGGTTTGAGTTCTTTGGGTTAGAGAAATGCGGGCATCGTATAATGGCTATTACCTCAGCCTTCCAAGCTGATGATGCGGGTTCGATTCCCGCTGCCCGCTCCAAGATGCTGATATGGCTCAGGTAATTCTGAGAGCCACACCTTAGGGTGAGTTCGGCAATCGAACCAGCCTGTCAGCACCAACCTCTCTACTCCCCTTGATTCAAATCCATCATATAAACTGTTCTGTGGTTAGCTTGCCACCGCGTACTCAGCGTTAGTTTAGAGGGACGATCATGTCTAAAGAAAAATTTGAGCGTAATAAACCGCACGTTAACGTGGGTACCATCGGCCACGTTGACCACGGTAAAACCACCCTGACCGCCGCCATCACCAACGTGCTGGCCAAGCACTTCGGTGGTAAAGCTTTCGCCTTCGACCAGATCGACAAGGCACCGGAAGAGCGTGAGCGTGGTATCACCATCAACACCTCCCACGTAGAATACGACACTGCTACCCGCCACTACGCTCACGTAGATTGCCCGGGTCACGCCGACTACGTTAAAAACATGATCACCGGTGCTGCCCAGATGGACGGCGCAATCCTGGTAGTAGCAGCGACTGACGGCCCGATGCCGCAGACTCGTGAGCACATCCTGCTGGGTCGTCAGGTAGGCGTTCCGTACATCATCGTGTTCATGAACAAGTGCGACATGGTAGATGACGAAGAGCTGCTGGAACTGGTCGAGATGGAAGTTCGCGAACTGCTGTCCGAGTACGACTTCCCGGGTGATGACCTGCCGGTAGTACGTGGTTCCGCACTGAAAGCGCTGGAAGGCGAAGCTCAGTGGGAAGAGAAGATCCTGGAACTGGCTGGCCACCTGGACACCTACATTCCGGAGCCGGAGCGTGCCATTGACCAGCCGTTCCTGATGCCTATCGAAGACGTATTCTCCATCGCAGGCCGTGGTACCGTAGTTACCGGTCGTGTAGAGCGCGGTATCGTCAAGGTTGGTGAAGAAGTGGAAATCGTTGGTATCAAAGATACCACCAAGACCACCTGTACCGGCGTTGAAATGTTCCGCAAACTGCTGGACGAAGGTCGTGCAGGTGAGAACGTTGGCGCACTGCTGCGTGGCGTGAAGCGTGAAGACGTAGAGCGTGGTCAGGTACTGGCCAAGCCGGGCACCATCAAGCCGCACACCAAGTTCGAATCTGAAGTGTACGTGCTGTCCAAGGAAGAAGGTGGTCGTCACACTCCGTTCTTCAAGGGCTACCGTCCGCAGTTCTACTTCCGTACTACCGACGTGACCGGTACCATCGAACTGCCGGAAGGCGTAGAGATGGTCATGCCGGGCGACAACATCAAGATGGTTGTTACCCTGATTGCCCCGATCGCGATGGACGACGGCCTGCGTTTCGCCATCCGTGAAGGTGGCCGTACCGTAGGTGCTGGTGTTGTAGC
>NZ_JBFODC010000014.1:0-75773 GCF_040908105.1 Aeromonas sp. R7-2
TCACGCTTATCGCGTTGAGGAGGCGCATCTTACGCTCCTCACTTCGAAAGTCAAGCGGTTGTTTTCGCTTTTCTTTCGGCGCCCACTTCCTAAGGAAGCTGGCTCATCAGTTCGGCGTGGACCGCCGTGCTGGTAGGGGCGCATTATAGGGAGCCGCGCCGTGATGACAAGGGCTTTTTCACCGAAAAGAACCGTTCGCTCAGATATGCAGCAAAGCGGTTCAATTTCGTTCGCATCACCACCATTTCGGGCTGTCATTGGATTTAAATTGAACATTTGAAAAGCCACTTTATAATTGGCTTTTAAAATGTTCAATTAAGGTTTCATTCATGCACCAGATCCTGGATAGCCGCAAAGAGGAGAGAATCGTTCCTTTGTTCCGCCTCGGGTTTCGGCCTTTCTTCCTGTTCGGCGCCTTGTTCTCGGCTTTGGCGATGCTGGGCTGGCTGGGGCAGCTCAACAGCTGGTTCGCTCTGCCCGGGATTGCCAACCCCATCTGGTGGCATGCACATGAAATGCTGTTCGGCTTTGGTGCCGCCATAGTGGCGGGTTTTCTGCTTACCGCCGTCCAGAACTGGACCGCTCACCCAGGTGTACGCGGTTGGCCGCTGGCACTGGTCGTGGGATTGTGGGCCATCCCGAGAGGCCTGCTCCCCTGGTTTGGAGAAAGCAATGTCACTCTGATGGTCATGGACCTGGCCTGGTTGCCCCTCTGTACGTGGTTCCTCGCCAGACCCATCATAGTGACGCGCCAGTGGCGCAATCTCTTTTTTGTTCCCCTGCTTCTCGTGTTGACCCTGCTCAATACCGCTTGCTGGCGGTGGCATGCCGAATGGCCATTGGTGGAACATATCCTGCTTGCAACCGTGCTCCTCTTCACAACCCTGATTGCCGTCATGGGAGGACGTGTCATTCCCTTCTTTACCGCCAGAGCCACTGGGACGGAAAAAGCATTACCACTGCCGTGGCTGGAGCGCATTGCCCTCGCGTCTCTGTGGCTCATCCTGCTGCTCTGGTTGGTGCTCCCGACACAGTGGGTCATCGGAATTCAGATGTTCCCTCTATATATAGTGGCGGCAGGGGCTCACCTCTACAGGCAGCTGCGCTGGCGACCCGGAACCACGTTGGCCCAGCCCCTGCTGTGGTCGCTTCACCTGGCCTACCTCTTTATCCCACTGGGGCTGACCGCCCTGGCGGCACGCACGGCTGGCTGGCCGATTGCCTTGTCACTGGCCAGCCATCTGTTCAGCGCGGGCAGCATGGGGGCCATGATCCTCGCGATGATAGCCCGTGTATCCCTCGGACACAGTGGCAGAGCCCTGCAGATAGGACGCAGGATCACGGCGGCATTTGCACTGGTGATCCTGTCCGCGCTGTTGCGGGTCTTGCTCCCTCTCTTTTGGCCAAATCTCACCCTCACGGGATGGAACCTCAGCGGATGGAGCTGGGTTGCCGCCTACGGTCTGTTCATCTGGGTTTATACCCCCATACTGACCAGTCCCAGAGCGGATGGCCGCCCCGGCTAATCATCGCGTGGCCATGGACGGATAGTGGATCAGATTGTGGAAGATGGCGGGAGCGACCCCAAGATTGCGATAGCCATGGGTACGGTCCGCTGCAAACCGGACTGCCTCACCCTGATCGAGGGAACGCCACGCTCCGTCAACCAGTACCTCCATCACACCGCTGATGACGATGACATGTTCGGTCACTCCGGGTTCATGGGGTTCTGACTCCCGCTGGTATCCAGGTAGCAGGGTCAGTTCGAACAACTCGAAACCAAAGCGGGCCTCATAGGGGAAAAGCGGGGCAACCTGCATCCCCTCTCCCGCCGGCTGCTGTCGAATATCATCGGCAATACGGTATACCGTCTCTCCCTGTGCCGCTGGTGTCGGCTCAATGAAACTGGAGAAAGAGACCCGAAAACCGGTGGCAATCTTCCACAATGTTGCCACCGTCGGACTGGATTCACCTCGCTCGATCTGTCCCAGCATGGCCTTGCTCACCCCCGTTTCACGGGCGGCCATATCCAGGCTCCATCCTCTTTCAGTGCGCAGCCCTTTCAATCGCTGGGCCAGATAGCGACTCATCTCCTGCATCTGTTCTCCGATTTCTTCGAGCCATATTGTGCGCCATAACGCACAGCGTTATAGTCCAAACCACATTGTACGCAATAGCGCACAAGCTATCAGCATCCACAAGGAAGTTTCCCATGCCCCTAGCCCTCCCCCACATGGTCGCGGGACTCATCGCCGTATTGGTGGGTTACACGAGTTCTGTCGTCTTGATCATCCAGGCCGCCACGGCCGCCGGTGCCGATGCAGCCCAGGTCTCTTCCTGGCTATGGACACTGGGTATCGGCATGGGGGTCAGCTGCATCGGCCTCTCCCTTTATTACCGGGTGCCTGTCTTGACGGCCTGGTCCACCCCGGGTGCCGCCCTGCTCATCACCAGCCTGGGGAACTTCAGTCTGGCTGAAGCCATCGGCGCCTTCATCATCTCTTCACTGCTGATCACCCTCTGCGGTATCAGCGGCTGGTTCGACAGGCTGATGCGTCACATTCCCGCCCCACTGGCGGCCGCCATGCTGGCCGGAGTCTTGCTCAGGTTCGGGCTGGATCTCTTCAAGGTGGCACCGCAAGATCCTCTGCTGCTTGGCACCTTGCTACTGGCTTTCTTGCTGGGTCGCCACCTCTGGCCCCGCTACACCATGGTGCTGGTCCTGGCTGCCGGCATACTGCTCTGCACCCTGAGGGGCGAGCTGCAACTCAACGAGGTTCACTGGCAACTTTCCACCCCGGTCTGGATCTCGCCAGCCTTTTCCATCGACGCCCTGCTCGGCATCGCACTCCCGCTCTTTCTCGTTACCATGACCTCGCAAAACATGCCGGGCATTGCCATCCTGCGCGCCCACGGCTATCAACCTGCCACTTCTTCCTTGATTGGCTGGACCGGATTCATCGGCGTGCTGCTGGCACCGTTTGGCGGCTATGCCTTCAACCTGGCCGCCATCACAGCCGCCATCTGCATGGGCAAGGAAGTGGATCACGATGTCACTCGACGCTGGCCTGCTGCCGTGTGGGCTGGATGTTTCTACCTGCTCACAGGCTGTTTCGGTGCCACCGTGGTTGCCCTGTTCAGCGCATTCCCTGCGGTGCTGGTCACCTGCGTGGCCGGGCTGGCGCTGCTCGGCACCATAGGCAGCAGCTTGCACAGCGCCTTGCAGCAGGACGAGGAGCGGGAAGCCGCGCTACTGACTTTCCTCGTGACTGCCTCGGGGATCACCCTGCTCGGGGTCGGGTCTGCCTGCTGGGGATTGCTGATCGGAGTGACATTGCATCAAGTCAACCGGCTCCGCTCCTGACCTGACCATCTGGGGAGACTCCAGTGAGACGCAGCACATAATCCTGAGAAGAGCGTTCACATATGAACCTTATTCCTTTCTAGTGAGAAAACGGCGCAGATCCTTCCCGACAAGCGCCGTTGTCAGACTCAATACTGGAGAACGAAGATGAGGAATCAGGCTGTCATTTTGTTACTGGCACTGCTGGGCGCCACCACGACCCAGGCTGCCGACACCGATCGGGAGCTGGCACGCCAGCTCGCGCTGCAGCAGAAGAACCTGCTGCCACTCCTGCACAATCAGGAATACCAGAGCCCGCTGCCCAACCTGCTGCCAAAGGCCAGCCCGCGTCTGAAGCGCCAGGCTCGGGATGCCAACCAGGCGGCCATCAGTCGGCAAGGGCTGGATGGCGAGGTCAGGGAACTGATGCAACTGCGGCTGGCCAATCCGGATCAGGCGGATGCACTGCAACAAGGGGTTGAGCCACTGGTTGCCTACATACCAAGTGGTGACGAAAAGAGCTGGAGCGCCATCGAGGCGTTCGACAGCGCCGGCAGCCCGATCTATCTCGATGTGAACCAGCCGCCGGCGCGGCCGGTACTGGTGGTGGAGGCCGATCCGGTAAAAGCCAAGAATGCCGGCCTGAAGGTGATGCGAAAGGCGCTGGCTGCCGCCGACATGCAGGTGACGCCCCGTGCCACCAGCAACACCACGCCCCTCAAGACCAGCATTCTCAAGAAGATCAGGCTCAACGATGATCAGGAGCCCTGGCTGCTGGGCGCCGCCGAGGTCTATGCCGTCGTGGTCGGGGTCAATCCTGGTAGGGACGAGCCCGTGGTAGATATCGTCGACATGCCCTATCTCGACTACGACAACACCGACTACACCCCCAACCAGATCCTGGTCTATTGGGATCGCTACCGCTGGGGAGCCGTCGACGTGGTCATGATGGAGCAGGATGACAACGTCAATTACAAGGCGCTGAGTGCCCTCCTGATTGACGCACTCAAACTCGGCTTCACTGCGGGCGGCGTACCCGAGGCCCTGCCCTTCCTCGACCTCGGCGGTCGTATCGTCAAGGCACTTCCGGACTCCTGGATGACCAACAACGACGACTACCTCGACACCTTCTATACCCTGGAGCAGGACCAGAGCTATCACCAGTATCCCGGTGCCGCCGGCAATGCAGTCATCGATCTCGAGCCCAGGGAGATCCAACCAACCCGGCCCTGACTGTCGCTCAAAATAAAAAGCCAATGAGAAGACTCATTGGCTTTTCTGTATCAGAGCCGCGGATCAGGCCTGACCTTTCGGCCTCACACCCAGTGTGTGACAGATGGCGTAGGTCAGCTCTGAGCGGTTCAGGGTATAGAAGTGGAAATCCTTCACCCCTTCCTGACTCAGCACACGCACCTGGTCGATGGCAATGCTGGCTCCCACCATGTTGCGAGTCATCTGATCGTTTTCCAGCCCTTCGAAACGCTGGTGCATCCAGCGCGGGATCTTCACGTTGGTGAAACCGGCAAACTTGGCCAGGGTCTGGTAGTTGGAGACCGGCAGTATCCCCGGCACGATCTCCGCATCGATACCGATGGCGGCGCAGCGATCCCGAAAACGCAGATAGGTCTCCACATCGAAGAAGAACTGGGTAATGGCCCGGTTGGCACCGGCATCTATCTTGCGCTTGAGGTTGAGCAGGTCGGATTGCGCACTGCGAGCCTCGGGGTGGCCTTCCGGATAGGCGGCGACCGAGATATCGAAATCGGCTTCGGATTTGAGCAAGGCGACCAGGTCGGTGGCATACATGTCAGGCTTGTCGAGGCCGGGAGGCAAGTCTCCGCGCAGGGCCACGATGTGGCGAATGCCGCTGTTCCAGTAGTCACGGGCAATGGTGCGCAACTCGTCACGGCTGGCATCGATACAGGTCAGGTGCGGGGCGGCGATGAGCCCGGTACGCTCCTTGATGTCCTTGATCACCTTGTGAGTGCGGTCCCGGGTGCCCGAATTGGCGCCATAGGTCACAGAGACGAATTTGGGCTCCAGCACCTGCAGGCGCTCGATGGACTGCCAGAGGGTGTTCTCCATCCCTTCGCTGTTGGGCGGGAAAAACTCGAAACTGACCGATATGTCGCCACCCAGATCCGCCAAACTCTGGTTGAGTGCCTCAACCTGACGCGCGCTGTGAAATCCCATCTGCTCTCTCCCTGTCCTGCAACCCATTCCTTCACGCCAAAACGGATGTTTGGACGTCTAAACGTCTTTCTATCTTTATGATAAAACGGATCAAAGTCAATACCGATTTGTCAGCGACAAGGGGGATTGCCGATTTTTTTATTTTGCAATTCAACCTAAGTAATGAGCGACCCCATCCCAAAATGCTGTCAGGCACGCTATGATGCGGGCGGATCGTCCTGGACGTTCTGAATCTGCGTGTGATTGTTTGGCCGGGTTTCCCGGCCTTTTTTTAATTTCTTTCCCCGCCTGCCGATAAGCAATTCAAGCGTTTGCAGGAGCCCCATCATGGAAGATCACCCCGGTTTTGCCACCGATCTGCTGTTCGATCGCTATCAGGGCGAGGTGACGGATCATGATGCGTTCTGGACCGTGCGCACCCCGGGCTCTCCAGACTACTACTTCGGCAACTACCTGTTGCTGCCCACCCCCCCAAGCGATCGTGACAAGGGCTGGCTCGAGGCCAGTTTCGACAGGCTGATTGGCTGGGATCCCCGTATCCGCCACCGCACCTTCCAGTGGCCCCTCGCCGCAGGCCAGAACAGCCGGGTCGCCGGGTTCGTGGCGGCGGGATACCAATACATGGAGTGCGTGGTACTGGCGCTGGGTGCAATGGAGTGGCAAGCCCCCACCGGCAGCGACCTGGCTCCGGCTCGCCCGTTCACCGCGGCAGACTGGGATCAGTGGCTCGCCTTCGAGCTGGCAGAGCGGGATCCCGCCCATTCGGAGGAGCGCTATCTTCCCTATCTCTTGTCACGCCGCCAGCTCTATCAGGCCATGATCGATGACGGGCTCGGACAGTGGTGGGGGTTATGGCACCAGGATCAACTGGTTGCCAGCTGCGGACTCTTCTTCACCGGCACCCTGGGACGCTTTCAACTGGTGCGCACGCACGCAGAGTGGCGAAACCGGGGGCTCTGTCGTCTGTTGCTGAGCCAGGTCGCACGCCAAGGACTGGCACGGGCCAGTTCGCTCATCATAGTGGCAGACGAGCACTATCACGCCCAGCGGGTCTATCGCACTCTGGGTTTCGTGCCGGTGGCCCGTATTGGCAGCCTGTGCCGCTTGCCACGGGAATGACAGGTCATCACGCAGATGAAGAACGGGAGGCCAAGGCCTCCCGTTCTTCATGGTGAACCATCAGGGCTGTGCCCCCTCCAGTTCGCTGGCGAGCGCCTCCTCCACTTCGGCAGGAGGCGCTGGAGCGACGGCTCCGGACACCGGTACTGACGGAGGCTGGGTCGCGCTTGCTCCGGAAGGCGCTTGTCCATCCGGCACCACAGGTGCAGCAGGTTCGGTCCCGATGGCACCCGACACAGGGACGGCAGGCACGCTCGCCTCACACTGACACTCCTGTCCCTTGCCCTGGTTGCCCTGATGGGGGGCATACCACCCTTTCAACCCCTGTTCCAGGCGATCGGCCGCCGCCTTGGGTGCCACGGTTCCCAGCAATACCTGCTGGCTCACCTCGGCCAGTTCATCCCCGAGCTTGGGAGTGCCGCGGGAGAGGATCTGGGTGGCAACCCGGATGGTGGAATCGCACTGATCCCGCCACTCCATCATCTCTCTGGCCGCCGGATTGGTGGCTTCAAAGAAGTGGTTGGAGAGCGAGAAGAAGCCGGGCAGCGAGTTGGTATAGAGCTCGGCAAACTGGGGAGTGGTCAGCCACTGCAGGAAGGTCATGGCGGCCTCCTTGTTCTTGCTGGCCGGATTCATCCCCATACCGATATCGGTGTGATCGGTGAAGAAACAGCCATCCCCCTGCTTTGCCACGGGCGGGCGCATGACACCGAAGTCCACCTTGCCGGTGAAGGGGGCAATCTCCCAGGATCCCGCCGCATAGAAGGCAGCCTTGCCCGAGGTGAACAGCTCGTTGGTGGTGGCGTAGTCGCGGCTCTCGCCCCCCTCCCCCAGGTAGTCACGCCAGCGGGCCAGCTCCTCGAACACCTTGACGTATTGCGGGTTGTTGAAGCGCTCCTGGCCCCCGATCAACGCCAATCGACCATCCTCCCCCTTCCAGTAGTTGGGGCCTATGTTCTGGAAACCGAGCTCGGAGGCAACCCAGCTCTCCGAGCCGCTCACGGCGAGGGGAACATAGCGACCATCCGCCTTCACCTTGTCCAGGGCCGCGAAGAATGCCTCGCGGGTCTGGGGAACCGTCAGCCCCAGCTCACTGAAAATCTTCTTGTTGTAGAAGAAGCCGTGAATCACCGATGCCATGGGTACGCAGAAAGTCTGGGCGCCACTGTCGGTCTGCCAGGGGGATTGGGCAAAGCTCGGGAAGTTCTCCATCCCCGCCATCTCGCTCAGCTCCACCAGATGGCCCGCCTTGAACAGGGCCAGGGAGTCGTCAAACGGGCGGCAGGTGATGAGATCCCCCGCCTTGCCCGCCTTGAGGCTGGCCCAGAGGGTCGGCATGTACTCGACGTTCTGCACCCCGTTGAATTTCACCTGAATACCCGGGTGGGCGGCCTCGAATGCAGGAATGATCTTCTGTTCCCACAAGGCCTTGTCATCTATGCGCCAGCTCTCTATCACCAGCTCGCTGGCCATCAGCTGGCCACACAACAGGAGACTCAGGGCCCCGATCCACTTGTTAGCCATAAGTCCTCCTACACCTTGAAATGGGCGATCAATTGCTGCTGCTTGGCAACCAGATCCGCCAGCACCTCACTGCTGCTGGCCGATTCCCGCGCCTCCCGCTCGGTCTCGTAAGCCACATCCGCAATGCCGGCGACATGACGGGCAACCCCCTGACTCACGGAGATCTGTTCCTGGGCGGCATGAGCCACCTGATCCGCCATCGCCTTGATGGCACTCATCCGCTCGGCAATGGATTGCAACGCCTCGTCCATCACCCGGGTCTGGGCCACGCAATCCTGGGTCTGCTCCTGGCTGCGTGCCATCACGGCCACCACGTGCTTGCTGGAACTTTGCAGGTTCTCGATCATGGCCTGGATCTCCTCGGTCGAGGTCTGGGTCCGGTTCGCCAGTGCCCGCACCTCGTCCGCCACCACCGCGAAGCCGCGACCGGCGTCCCCCGCGCGGGCCGCCTCGATGGCCGCGTTCAGCGCCAGCAGGTTGGTCTGCTCGGCGATGCTGCGGATCACGTCGAGGATACTGCCGATGTTGTCGCTGAATTCCCCCAGCTTGTGGGTGATGCCGACCGCCTCTTCCATGGCACCCGCCAGTTGTTCGGTGATCTGGCGCGTAGTCGCCACCTGTTTGCGTCCGGCGCGGGCCTCTTCGTCCGCCAAGTCCACCTCGCGCTTGGTGCCATCGGTGGAACGCGCCACCTCGGTGGCACTCACCTCCAGCTCGGTGATGGCGGCAGCCACCTGATCGGTCTGGCTCTTCTGATCCTGCACCCGTGACATGGCCCGCTCGCTGATCTCGGCGGCGCGGCTCGCCTCGTCCACCAGATGGCGCGAGCCGGCATTGATCTGGGCGAGCAGCTCGCCAGTCTTGTCTGCCAGGGTATTGATGGAGCGGGTCAGGCTGCCAAATTCGCAGCGGCTCTGGTAGTCGATGCGCCGGGTCATGTCACCCGTAGCCATGCGATCCAGCTCCCGATCGATGAGTTGCAGCGGACGCTGGATACTGCGGGCCGTGGTGTAACCGATGAGGAGCGCGGCGGCCGCGGAGATGGCAGACACGATCAGGATCCAGGCGCTGGCGCTGCTGACGGCGTCATCCGCCCCGACCCGGCTCGCGCTGGCAATGCTGCCCGCCGATTTGGCCATCTCGTCCAGCAGCGCCAGGCTGTTGACCAGACTGGTGTCGAGCTGCTGGTTCAGGGACTGCAGCGAGGCCGCCAGTTGCTGGCCATTGCGCATGGTCGCCAGCAACCCTTTCGGGCCGAGGGCCAGCTCCTGCATCCGATCGAGGTTGACGATGAAACGCTGCCTCACGTCATCGGGCACCTGCACCCGTTCGAGCCGTTTGCGTGCCATCTCGATATCCTTGCCGAGCACCTTCTCCAATTCATTGAGATCGGTCTTGGCATCGGCCCGGCGGATGTTTTTCAGATCCCGGGCAATGCCGGAGGTGATGAGTTCGGCCTTGTTGCGCATGGAGCGTTTGCTCGCGGTCTGCTGCAGCAACAGATCGGCGGCCCACTGGTAGGTATCTTCCAGCCGGATGAACGCCAGCTCCAGTTCATGGCGCCGATCGAGTGCGGCCACCCACTGACCGTGCTGGGTCAGCACCTGATCCGCCAACCCGTAGAACTCGCGGGTCGCCCCGTCGACCTGGCGAAACCGCTCGCTCGCCTCGGCCACCCCGTCAAACCGGGCCATCTCCTTGCTCTGGGCCAGGAAACGCTCCTGCTGCGCCTTGAACTGGCTGGCCAGTTGCGGCAACTGGGCCGCCTCCTCGCTGGTTCTGTAGGTGAGCACCCAGCGGTTGCTGTCCTGCAGTGCGCCCTTGAGCCCGGCGACCGCGATCACCAGGGGGGTGGCACGATCAGAAACCTGGGAGAGCCCCTCGTTGATCCCCCGGATCTTCAGAATACTGATGAAGCCGAGCAGAACCAGCAACAACAGCATCAGCACGAAGCCGGCGATGATCCGCTGCACAATAGATAAACCCATGGAGGCATCCTCACTCGTTGGGGAAAGGGGTGAATGCCGAGGTTATCGGCAACGGGATGCAATGGAATAGCGGTTCGTGACGCGATGGCGGGCCAGATCACAGTTGGCGTGACATGGCAGGCAGAAAAGGGCCCGAACAGAGCCGGGCCAAAGAGACATGCTTGTTGTCATGGCCGTGCACCGGCCACGTTTGTCATCAGAAGCGGTAACCGACGCCGAACATGAAGGCCACCGGATCGATGGAGGTGTTGATGGTGCCCACGGCGGTATGCACATCGGTATCGATGTCGATGAGCCAGGCAGAGGCGTTGACGAACCAGCGGTCATTGATCGCCATGTCCAGGCCCACCTGACCCGCCATCCCCCAGGAGGAGTCCACGCTCACATCCGTCCCGGCCAGGGCACCGCGCCCTTCCTCGTCGAAGAAGGTGGTGTAGTTGATACCGGCACCCACATAGGGGCGCACCTTGCTGTTGGCATCACCGAAGTAGTACTGCGCCATCAGGGTCGGCGGGAGGTGTTTGACCTTGGCGACCTCACCCAGGCCGGCAGTCGACACCGAGTGGGAGAAGGGGGTCGCGGCCAGCAGCTCGACACCCCAGTTGTCCGTCAACATGTAGGAGAGGGTCAGGCCAAGCTGCATGTTGCTGTCGATCTCCAGCTCGCCCGTCCCCAGCACGTTGTCACTGCTGGTCTGGGGAGAGACGAACGCCAGGCCACCACGGACCAGGATGTCACCGGCCTGATGTGCCATGGCGACGGGGGAAGCAAAAGCGGCTGCGATTAACAGAGGAAGGATCTTTTTCATCACATTATTCCTTTTTTGTTTTCTTTCTATGTTGCAAGCCCGAAAACTATAAAAGGATGTGAATGGCCGGTTATTGATTTAGCTCAATAGTTATCAAGAAATAGATAGATGTACACGGCAGCTTTGATTGGACAATCAAACCGCAGATGAAAATAAAAAGTCATTCAAATACATGATGATGCCTTAAATTACCGCATCAGCATGAAATGTAAAATACCAATTAAATACACCTTAAACACCTTCATATCACCTTTCAATTGTTGTTTAATTATGCCCCGGGGCGTATTTTATTAATGCGATGTAACCACGCTGTAATTTGAATTTTATGAAACCACAGACACGCAAAGACAAAATTCTCGGCATTCTTGCCGCCATCTGGGGGATAGGTTCCTTCCTCTTCATTCTGCTGGGTTTCCTGTTCGCCCTCGCCTTCCTGATGCTGACACACTGAGTCTGCCGGACGAGTCCCTCTTTTCTCCCTCTCATCCCTGGCCGGGCGCCAGACCGGCGCACCTCGCCCACCGGCCAACAAAAAAGGGGCCTTGGCCCCTTTTTCTCGAGTGACGCTTATTTCTCCAGTAGAGGAGCGAGGAAGCGCGCCGTGTGGGACTCCTTGCAACGGCTCATCTCCTCAGGCGTACCCGTCACCAGGATGCGGCCACCACCAGCGCCCCCTTCCGGGCCCAGATCAACGATCCAGTCCGCGGTTTTGATGACGTCCAGGTTGTGCTCGATGATGACGATGGTGTTGCCCCGATCCCGCAGTTGGTGCAGTACCTTGAGCAACTGCTGGATATCGTGGAAGTGCAGCCCCGTGGTCGGTTCGTCCAGGATGTAGAGGGTCTGGCCGGTGTCCCGCTTGGAGAGCTCCCGCGCCAGCTTGACCCGCTGCGCCTCGCCGCCAGAGAGCGTGGTAGCGGACTGACCGAGGCGGATGTAGGAGAGGCCCACGTCCATCAGGGTCTGCAGCTTGCGCGCCACCGCTGGCACCGGATCGAAGAAGGCACGGGCATCTTCCACCGTCATCTCGAGGATCTCGTGGATGTTCTTGCCCTTGTACTTCACCTCCAGGGTCTCGCGGTTGTAGCGCTTGCCCTTGCAGACGTCGCACGGCACGTAGACGTCCGGCAGGAAGTGCATCTCCACCTTGATGACCCCGTCCCCCTGGCACGCCTCGCAGCGTCCCCCCTTCACGTTGAAGGAGAAGCGGCCCGGCTGGTATCCACGGGAACGCGCTTCCTGGGTGCCGGAGAGCAGCTCGCGGATCGGGGTGAACAGGCCGGTGTAGGTGGCCGGGTTGGAGCGCGGGGTGCGTCCGATGGGGCTCTGGTCGATATCCACCACCTTGTCCAGATGCTCCAGCCCCTCGACGCTGCGATAGGGCGCAGGTGTGGACTCGGTGGCCTTGTTGAGCTCGCGGTGGGCGATGCGGAACAGGGTGTCGTTGATCAGGGTCGACTTGCCGGAACCGGAGACGCCGGTGACGCAGGTCATCACTCCGATGGGCAGATCCAGGTTGACGTTGCGCAGGTTGTTGCCGCTCGCCCCTTTCAATTTCAGCCACTTGCCGGTGAGCGGGGTGCGCTCAGCCGGGATGGCGATCTGCTTGCGCCCGGAGAGGTAGTCACCGGTCAGAGACTCGGGGTTCGCGATGATCTCCTCCGGCGTCCCCTGGGCGACGATGGCACCGCCGTGCACGCCAGCCCCCGGGCCGATGTCGAGCACATGGTCGGCGAGGCGAATGGCATCCTCATCGTGCTCCACCACGATCACGGTGTTGCCGAGATCACGCAGGTGAGTCAGGGTCTTGAGCAGCCGCTCGTTGTCCCGCTGATGCAGGCCGATGGAAGGCTCGTCCAGCACGTACATGACCCCCACCAGGCCAGCCCCGATCTGGCTGGCCAGCCGGATCCGCTGCGCCTCGCCGCCGGAGAGGGTCTCTGCACTGCGCGACAGGCTCAGATAGTTGAGGCCGACGTTCACCAGGAAGCCGAGCCGCTCGACGATCTCCTTGAGGATCTTGTCCGCTATCTGGGCACGCTGACCGGACAGGTTCAACCCTTCGAAGAAGGCCAGGGCATCGCCGATGGACTGCTCGGCGATAGCCGGCAGGTTGCGATTGTCCACGAAGACGTGGCGGGCTTCTTCCCGCAGTCGGCTGCCACCGCAACTGGTACAGGACTTGTTGGCGATGTATTTGGCCAGTTCTTCCCGCACCGCGTTGGATTCGGTCTCCCGGTAGCGGCGCTCCATGTTGTGCAGGATCCCCTCGAACGGGTGCTTGCGCACCACCACGTCGCCGCGGTCATTCATGTAGCGGAACTCGATCTCGGTGCGCCCGGAACCACGCAGGATCACCTCCTGGGTCTTGAGCGGCAGATCCTCCCAGGGGGTCTCCAGGTCGAACTTGTAGTGATCGGCCAGGGATTTGAGCATCTGGAAGTAGTAGAAGCTGCGTTTGTCCCAACCACGGATGGCGCCGCCGGCCAGGCTCTGGCCCGGATCATGGATGAGCTTAGCGGGATCGAAATACTGCTGCACCCCGAGACCGTCACAGGTGGGGCAGGCCCCCGCCGGGTTGTTGAAGGAGAAGATCCGGGGCTCCAGCTCCGACATAGAGTAACCGCACTCGGGGCAGGCGAAGTTGGCGGAGAAGGTCATGGGGGCAACCCCATCCTCCCCGTCCATCGGCACCACCAGCACGATGCCGCCGGAGAGAGTCAGCGCCGTTTCGAACGATTCGGCCAGGCGCAGGGCCAGGTCATCGCGCACCTTGAATCTGTCCACCACCACCTCGATGGTATGCTTCTTGTGCAGCTCCAGGGCGGGAGGATCCGACAGATCGCACACTTCGCCGTCGATGCGGGCGCGGATGTAACCCTGGGCCGCCAGGTTCTCCAGCAGCTTGGTGTGCTCCCCCTTGCGGTTGCGCACCACGGGGGCCAGCAGCATCAGCTTGGCGCCTTCGGGCTGGGCCAGCACCTGATCCACCATCTGGCTGATGGTCTGGGCCGCGAGCGGAATGGCGTGGGTCGGGCAGCGTGGCTCGCCGACCCGGGCGAACAGCAGCCGCAGGTAGTCGTAAATCTCGGTGATGGTGCCAACCGTCGAGCGCGGGTTGTGGGAGGTGGACTTCTGCTCGATGGAGATGGCAGGCGACAGCCCCTCGATGTGGTCCACGTCCGGCTTCTCCATCAGGGAGAGGAACTGGCGGGCATAGGCGGAGAGCGATTCCACATAGCGGCGCTGCCCCTCGGCATAGAGGGTATCGAACGCCAGGGAGGATTTGCCCGAACCGGACAGGCCGGTGACCACGATCAGCTTGTCACGTGGCAGGATCAGGTTGATGTTCTTGAGGTTGTGGGTGCGGGCACCCCGGATCACGATTTTTTCCATCTTGTTGCGCGCTCGATACGGGAACCAGAGCGGGCCAGTATGGCATAGAGACTACTGGATGAATAGACAGTCTTTCCTTCCGTACCCCTTCCTCAGAGATACTCCTTGGCCCAGCTCACCGCCTGCAACCGGTTCTTGACGTTCAGCTTCTTGAAGACGTTGTAGAGATGGGATTTGACGGTGTGTTCGCTCACGAACAGGCTGTCGGCGATCTCGGTGTTGGAGGCCCCCGTCATCAGGTGACGCACGATCTCCTGCTCGCGGGCGGTCAGCAGCGTCTGCTGACGCTGAGGTTGCCCGCTCCCCTTGCGGTAGTAGTCCACCAGGTCGCACAGCAGGTGGCGAGGGATCCAGTACTCCCCCTGCAACACCTTGCGGATGCCGAAGACCAGCCTGTCCAGCGTGTCCTGACGAAAGAAGAGCCCACTGGTATGGGGCCACATCAGCAGCAGCTCTTTGTTGGTGCTGGTCGGGGCATTGAGCAACACGGCACTGGCCTCGCCAAAGCGCTGGCAGATGGCATTGCTCCACAGCTCCTGCTGGGTCGACTTGAGATAGTCCAGATCGATCAGCAGCAAGGTTTTGGGGGCGCCCTCTGCAACGTCTGGCAGGTCATTCAGCTCCCCCACCAGCAAGATGGGCAGACCAAGCTCTTCACTGAGGTGACGCTGGAAACGGGAGGCTTGTGCGTTATTTTCGGTGATCAGCACCAGGAGGGAGTCGGGCGTCATCAAGAGAACTTCCTTGCACATTCGAGTCGGGGCTTTTTGGCAAGGAAGAGTACCAATCCCCCTCCCGGCTGCAGCATTAAAAAAGTATTAGACGCATCGGTGGCTCCTTTGAAGCCCAGCAATTTTCCAGCCAATACAATTGGCTAGCACGCCCCCCCCATTTGGGGGGTCAAGTAGTGCCGGTGCGCACCATAACAGCTCCGCCCTCTTCACGCAGCCTGCCCCAGCCGCCTCCCCTTGCTGGTGGCACCTTACCTCGGGTAAGTTACTCAAGCTGTGGCGATCCATTGACGCCACAGTGGCAGGGAAGATGTGCGCTCATGCCCGTCAACTGGTACTATGGCGGCCAAACGCTGCGGCCGATCCATGACGCCTCTGCCGGCAAGCTCCGGCGCAGCCAGGACACTGAGGAGAGATGACACCCGTCCAGGGCGCGCATCTCGTTGCAAACAAACGCATTATTGAATGGGCCCAGGCATCTGGCCTGGCCGGTATACATAAGGGTGGAAGAGAGATTATGGCCAGTCGAGGCATCAACAAAGTCATTCTGATCGGTAACCTGGGGCAAGACCCGGAAGTGCGCTATATGCCGAGCGGCGGTGCCGTGACTAACATCACCCTGGCCACCTCCGATACTTGGCGCGACAAGCAGACCGGTGAGCAGAAAGAGCGCACCGAATGGCACCGTGTCGTCTTCATGGGCAAGCTGGCCGAAGTGGCCGGCGAGTACCTGAAGAAGGGCTCCCAGGTCTATGTGGAAGGCAAACTCCAGACCCGTAAATGGCAGGATCAGAGCGGCCAGGAGCGCTACACCACCGAGGTGCTGGTCGACAGCTTCACCGGTGTGATGCAGATGCTGGGTGGCCGTCCGCAGGGCGGTGGCCAGGGCATGGGCGGCCAGTCATCCCAGGGCAACTGGGGCCAGCCGCAACAGGCTGCACCGCAACAGAACATGCAACGTCCTGCTGCCCCGCAGCAGAACATGCAACCGCAAGGCGGTTACGGCCGTCCGGCCCAGCAGCCGCAATCCGCCCCGCCGGTCTACAACGAACCGCCGATGGATTTCGACGACGATATTCCGTTCTGATCCCCTGCGGCAGGCCCTGATTCATCAGGGCCTTTTTTTACCTGTTTCTGACGCATTCACCTCCCCCGACGACCATGTTGCTGCCACTTTCCCGCGCTTTACGTCCCCTTCGTCCAGGCTTGTGGCTATCATCGAGACGATTTCTCCCTTCGGGAACCTGCATGAACCACTTGAGTCGTCTGCTGTGCCTCGCCCTGCTGATGTTCGGCAGCCACCTTGCCGCGGAGCCGCTGCGGGTGGGAGTCAGCTTTGCCATTCCTCCCTATGTCATCAGCCACGAAGACAGGGGCATTGAACTCGATCTCATGCGAGAGGCCTTCGCAGGCAGCCCCCATGAGCTGCAGGTCGTCTATCTTCCCCTGGAGCGCACCTTCAGGATGCTGGAGGAAGGCAAGCTGGACGCCATCATCAACGTCAAACCCGGCATGCTGGAAAGCGCCTACCTCTCACAGCCGGTGATCACCTTCCACAACCGGGTCTTTACCCTGGACCCGACGGCAGTCCACACCATGAAGGATTTGCAGACCCTGCGAGTCAGTGCCTTCCAGCGTGCACGGCAGATCCTGGGAACGAC
This sequence comes from Aeromonas sp. R7-2, assembly GCF_040908105.1. Lineage (NCBI taxonomy): Bacteria > Pseudomonadati > Pseudomonadota > Gammaproteobacteria > Aeromonadales > Aeromonadaceae > Aeromonas > Aeromonas sp. R7-2. Next base: position 16,764 of record NZ_JBFODC010000014.1, read on the forward strand.
CTTCTCCGACATCGTCGACCAGAATCCCCGTTATGAAGAGGTGGCGAGGCAGGAGGGACAGGTACAGCGGCTCCTGCTCGGGCGCACCGATGCCGTGATCCTGGAACAGCGGGTGTTCTACTACTATCTGGCGCAGTTGCTCGGGGATGACCAGGAGGGCGACCGCTATCCCAAGGACAAGGTCAGACAGCACGACCTCTTCCCCCCGACTCACTACCACTTCGCCTTTCGCGAGGCGGGCCACCGGCAATGGTTCGACAGACAGCTCGCCAAGATGAAGGCGGACGGGCGCTATGAGCGGATTTTTGCCGCCTATGGCACCACCTCTACTGCCGGAGACAAAAAAGCCAGCCCATGATGGACTGGCTTGATACCGGCTCCAGGGAGCCGCAGTGGATGGAGCGTTACTTCATCGCGCTGCCGTTTTTCAGCTCTGCTTTCTGACGTTTGGCTTCGCGTTTCTCTTTCAGTGACATCTGCGGTTTTTTCTTGGCATCTTTGCCGTGATGCTGTTCTTTGTTGCTCATCATCAGACTCCAAAAAGGTTACCTGGACAGTTGGAACGGGTGTTCCAGCATGTCAGCCGAATCGTGGATTTCAGTACGCCAACAGTGACGATCGGGGATCGCACTGGCCTCAGCATACTCCCAATCTTCCGCCGGGATCCAGCCTCCCGGCAACGCCTGTCAGGCAGGCGTTCCCTTAGCGTGCTCCCCCGGAAATGACGACCGGGCGACACTTTTGGCATCCGGGGACGGATGGTCAGCCTGTCTCCGGTGGATGTGTGTTAGGGTGGGCATTCAACGATCGCAGGAGCGCGTCATGAAGAAGCTGGAAATGAAAGATCTGACCGAGGCCGAGAAAGCCGAGATTGCCCTGCTGGTGCAAAAGGCCCAGGCCAATGCCGATCACACCCTGACCAACGGGGAGCGCAACAAAATCCGCGAAGCAGGACGCCAGAAGATCGCCGCCGATCGCGCCCAGGCCGCCAAGGCGGCTTCCGCACTGGCGCGGGAGAAAGCCAAGGAGCGAGCCAGCGCCCAAGTGCTGCCTGACACCTTCAACTGGTCCGATTCCGTCAGCAACAAATACCGTGGCAGACGGTAACGGCAGCATGAATGCACGCAGATGACGCTGCTGCATAAAAGGGGGCTGGCAGAGCGTCCTGTCATCCCCCTGAAAAGGGCAGCAGGAGGCGCCTGGCAGCTGATGCACACCCGGATAAAACGCCGATCCAGCCATCACCGGCAGAAATGAATCCCAAGATAAAGATTGCCATGACAGGGTGTGCGTGTTCTAATCGTTTTCGATGGTTCGGTAGTTCAGACCTGATTATGTTAGGCAGTCATCTTAAAGCAGTGATTTGTGCAGGCAGTTATCCCCGATAATTCTTGCCAGATAATTCTCCTTCTTTAGTGCTCCCCATACGTATTTCTGACGAAAAATCATGGATTGCCGCTCCGGTGGCGTTTCACTAATCACTACTCAAGGAAATTATCATGTCCAAAATGACTGGTACCGTAAAATTCTTCAACGCCGAGAAAGGCTTCGGTTTCATCTCCCCGGCTGACGGCAGCAAAGACGTGTTCGTTCACTTCTCCGCCATCCAGTCCAACGGTTTCAAAACCCTGGAAGAAGGTCAGCGCGTTGAGTTCACCATCGAGCAAGGCCAGAAAGGCCCGGCTGCTGCGAACGTCGTTCCGCAGTAATTCAAGCCGGAGCACCTTCCCCTCTTTGGGCAAGGGCCTCAGCAAGAATTGAAAAAACCCGCTTCGGCGGGTTTTTTGTTGCCCGTTTCCGGGTGGCCGACCTGTTGCTCTGCTTCCCTAGCGCCACGGGCAGCAAAAAGGGCACCCTGGTGGTGCCCCATTTTCTGGTCAGGTTCCTTACAGGGGCAGGCTGATCCGCGCTTCCAGCCCCCCCTCCTCGCGATTGTGAAGGCTGAGCTCACCGCCGTGCTGGTGCACCAGGGTACGGGCGATGGCGAGCCCCAACCCCACGCTGCCCGACTCGGTATTGCGGGCTTCATCCAGGCGCACGAAGGGCTTGAACACCTCCTCCAGCTGGCTCTCCGCAATCCCCGGCCCCTGATCGCGAACCAGGATCAGCAACTCGCCGTCACCGCGCACCAGCGAAACCTCGGCACCCCCTGCGTACTTGATGGCGTTGCCGATGAGGTTTTGCAGTACCCGGCGCAGGGTATTGGCCCGGCAGGCGTAAACCTGCTTGCCCTCGGCCAGGCAGGTGACGGGCTGGCCCATGTCGGCATAGTCGTCACACAGGCTCTCCAGCAGGCTGACCAGATCCAGCTCCCGGGTCGCCTCCTGCTGCCCCTCCTCCCGGGCAAAGCTCAGGGTCGCCGCCAGCATCTGCTCCATCTGCTGCAGGGTCTGCTGGAAGCGATCCTTGTCTTCCCCGTCCGCCAGAAACTCGCTGCGCAGCCGCAGGCTGGTGATGGGGGTGCGCAGGTCGTGGGAGATGGCGGCCAGCATCCGGGTTCTGTCCTGCACGAAGCGATCGAGCCGGGTGTGCATCCGGTTGAAGGCCTGGATGGACTCGCGGATCTCGGTGGGCCCCTCCTCGCGCAGGGGCTCGATGTCCTCACCACGCCCCAGCCTGTCGGCGTTGGCCGCCAGTTGCTTGAGGGGACGGGTCGCCCGGCGGAACAGCCAGATCATCAGGCCGATCACCAGGCTCGCCACCAGCAGCAGGTTGAGGGTGGTCTGCCAGGACCAGCTCGCCGTCTCCTTGTCCACCAGGGAGCTGAACTGGAGCCAGCCGCCGTTGGGCAGTTCGATGGAGCCGTAGAGCCGCATGTCCTGGGGCGGCGGCATGCCGTTGCGATCCTTCATCATGCGGTTGTGGTGCTGCCAGGCCCGGCTGCGCTGGATGTCCTGCTTCAGCTCGGCGCTGATCTCCACCGCCAGGGAGGATGGATAGCCGAGCTTGGCCCGCACCAGCTTCTCGAAGCGGGGGCTGCGGTTGTCCGGCTGCAACGGCTCGTCGGCCAGACGCAGCAGCAGGGTCTCGCTGCGGCTCGCCTTGAGGATCTCGTGATAGAGGGAAGGAGGAGAGAGGGAGAGCAGGCGCACCACGGAGATGATGCGCTGCATGGCGTTGCGGCTGTTGACGTAACCGAGGGCCTCCTCCCTGTCCGAGCGGTAGATCTGGATACTGAGCAGCTGGATCAGTACCAGCCCCGCCAGGGCCACCAGCACTATCTGGCCGGTCAACCCCTTGGGCAGCAGCCTGGCGAAGACGCGCTTGATCATGTCGGCCTCACTCCTGGGTCACGTCGGCGGCGAACAGGTAACCGCCACCCCAGATGGTCTTGATGAGCTCGGGATTCTTGGGATCCCGCTCCAGCTTGCGCCGCAGCCGGCTCACCAGGGTATCGATGGCGCGATCGAAGGCCACCGCCTCCCGGCCACGGGCCAGATCCAGCAACTGATCCCGGCTCAGCACCCGCTGGGGCCGCTCCAGAAACACCTTGAGCAGATCGAACTCGGCGGTGGAGAGGCTCATCCCCACCCCCTCCTCGTCCACCAGCTCCCGGCGATTGACGTCGAGCAGCCAGCGATCGAAGCGCAAATCCCGGGTCAGGGTCTCCGGCACGGGCAGGCTCTCCGCCTGGGTACGGCGCATCACCGCCTTGATGCGGGCCAGCAGCTCCCGCGGGTTGAACGGCTTGGAGAGGTAGTCGTCCGCCCCCATCTCCAGGCCGATGATGCGGTCCGTCTCCTCCCCCATGGCGGTCAGCATGATGATCGGCAGGCGGGATTTGACCCTGAGCTCGCGGCACAGGGTGAGGCCATCCTCCCCCGGCATCATCAGATCCAGCACCAGCAGATCGAACTCCCGCTCATCCAGCAGCCGCTTCATCTCCTTGCCATCGCGGGCGCAACTGACGCGCATGCCATGCTGCTCCAGAAAGCGCTTGAGCAGATCGCGGATCTCGCTGTGGTCATCGACCACCAGAATATGAGGGCTGCCTTGGTTCATCATCATCTCTCCGTTATCGGGCTGGGGCGATTATACGAAAATCAACCGGGCGGGTTGTGTCAAAGTGTGCCAGCATGCCCCTGTGCCACACTCTGCTACAAAATAGGCTTCTACTGGCAAATTTCAGACACTTCCACGGTGTTTACTGGATACCAAGGCGAAAGAGCCTCTACCCGTACACATCCGACAGGAGTTACCCATGAAAAAGCTGACCAAGACCCTGCTGACCGCCACCCTGATCCTCGGCCTGCCGCTGGGCGCCTATGCCGCCAGCGAGGCGGTCTCCACCGCGCAACCGACCCAGGCCACGGCGACCGGTTGCCCCATGGACGGTAGCGGCATGATGGGCGGCAAGCATCATGGCGGCCGCCACGACAAGATGGCCCGCATGAAGAACATGACCCCGGAACAGATCCAGGCCCATCTGCAACAGCGCTACGACAAGATTGAAGATCCGGCCAAGAAGGCGGAGTTCGTGAAGAACCTTGGTCTGCGTGCCGACGGCATGATCAAGCATGCCGAGGTGATGAAGCAGTTCGCAGAAGCAAACCAGTAAAGCGAAGTAATGAAGCGGTTTGCCGAAGCAGACCCGTGATCCGGCGGGGCACTGCCCCGACACCGGCGAAAACGACAGGGTGGCGCAAGCCACCCTTTTTTGTCTTAACCCCCCAGTTTTTTCACCTTTTCCTGCCTGGCCGCATCATGTTATGTGAGCGATAACAAACGTTTCACTTTCGAAATAAATCATAATGGTCCCTCATACAACAGACGCGGGCACGATCCCGGACACAGTGGACAGGAGTCGTTATGGGATGGAATCTGGGCACAATCAAGGGGCGCTATACCGCCGTTTTTCTGGGCTTCATGGCGCTGGTGTGCGCCCTGACGGTGATCGGCATCCAGATCTGGATCACCCCCGCCCTGCAAAAAGCGGGGGAGGAGAACGTGGCGCTGCGAGTCGGCGAGATAGCGACCGACATCCGTGACCAGCTCAACGGGGTGCAGACCCAGTCGCGCAGCATCACCCAGCTGGTGGCACAACTGCCGAGCGAGCAGATAGATGCCCAGCTCCCGGCCCTCATCGACCAGTACGGCAACGGCATGGTCTTCGGTGGCGGCATCTGGCCCCTGCCGGACAAGCGGGAGGCGGGACGCGCCAAGTTCAGCACCTTCTTCCACAGGGATGCGTCCAACGCCCTCATTCCCAACACCTACTGGAACTCGGCAGAGGCGCCCAACTATTTCGATCAGCCCTGGCACAAGGCCGGTCAGCAGGCGCCCCGTGGCGTCTGTGCCTGGGCCGCCGCCTACAAGGATGGCGCTAGCCAGCAGCCGAGAACCAACTGCGCCATGGGGATCTACCAGGATGGCGCCCTCTACGGGGTGTCGACCATAGACGTCACCCTGGGCTTCTTCAACGACCTGGTGGCCAAGAAAGAGCAGGAGATCGGCGGTCAGGTGATGATCATCGAGGCTGACGGCAAGATCCTGAGCCGCAACGCCCGTCTGACCGGGGATGTGGTGCTCGGCAACCTCTCCGCCCACGCCGACTATCCCTTCGCCCTCGCCATCAGCGGCCTGCTGGGCCAGGATGCGAGCAAGGGGCAGCTGCGCACCACCTTCCAGGATCAGGGTGAGGAACAGACCCTGCTGATGGAGGCCATCGAAGGGACCCCCTGGCTGCTGGCCGCCGCCCTGCCGACCCGCACCCTGACCCAGGACAGCCGGGATGTGCTCGCCACCCTGGCGAGCATCCAGCTCCCCCTGGCGGGGCTGCTGTTCGTGCTCATGGTGCTGGCCATCAGCCAGCTTGGCAGCCGCCTGCAGACCCTCAAGCTCAACATCGACGCCCTCAGCGCCGGCGACGCCGATCTGACCGCCCGCATCCAGGTCAAAGGGCATGACGAGCTGGACAACATCGCCCTGTCGGTCAACCGCTTCATCGCCTTCCTGCAACAGATGATGGTGCAGGTGACCGCCGCCACCGACCTCATCACCCGCGAGCTGGCCCAGCTCGATCAGCAGACCGGGCAGGCCAGGCGGATCCTGGGAGAACACGCCAGCGAAACCGATCAGGTCGTCACCGCCCTCAACGAACTCAGCTCCACCGCCGACAGCGTTGCCCGCCACGCCAACGACTCCGCCAGCTTCACCGAGGCCGCCAACGGTCAGGCGGCCAGCTCCCGCAAGGTGGTGGGATCAGCCTCCGCCAGCGTGGTGGCCCTCATCGACGAGGTGGATCTCGCCGCCGCCAAGGTGCTGGAGATGCAGGAAGATGCCCAGCAGATCGGCAGCGTGCTCGGGGTGATCGGCGGCATCGCCGCCCAGACCAACCTGCTGGCGCTCAACGCCGCCATCGAGGCGGCCCGGGCCGGTGAACAGGGCCGGGGCTTCGCGGTGGTGGCCGACGAGGTGCGTGCCCTCGCGGCACGCACCCAGAACAGCACCGCCGAAGTGGGCAGCATGTTGTCACGGCTCACCCAGGGGGTCGCCGAGGCCGTGGTCGCCATGGAGCAGACCAAGCGCAGTTGCCAGGCGGCGGCCGACACCACGGGGCAGGTCACCGGCGGCCTCGACACCATGGCCGACGCCGTGGTGCAGATCCACGATCTCAGCAGCCAGATCGCCACCGCTGCCGAGGAGCAGAGCCGGGTGACCGAGGAGATCAACCGCAACATGGTGAGCATTCGCGACATGCTGAACCTCCTGGTGGAGAACGGCGGCAACACGGAGCAGAGCGCCGCCACTCTGCTGGGGTCCAACCGCCAGTTGCTGGCCCTGGTACACCGCTTCAAGGTGTGAGCCTGAACACCAGACAGCAAAAAGGGGCCCTCGGGCCCCTTTTTCATTCACTTTGCCAGGACTCAGGCCTTGTTGGCCAGGTTCAGGGTCTTCACGGTCTCGCCTTCGAACTTGATGACCACGTTCTTCTGGGCCACTTCGGAGTCTTTCAGCAGGGACTTGGTGGTCTCGGCCAGCAGCGGGGAGGCCTTGTTCAGAGCGTCCAGGTCATAGGTCCACACTTCCAGACCGGCGTCGGTCTTGGTGCTGGCCGGGGCGCCCAGCTTGTCCTTGATGGCCTGCTTGTTGGAGCCGCCTTCCTTGATGTCCAGGGCCTTCTTGATCGCTTCGTTGGAAGCGGTGTCCATGGCGTTGCCAGCCATCTCTTTGGCGGTGCTGGTGACGCTGCTGGTCACGGTGTCGGTCAGGGAATCCATCAGGCCGGCGTGGGCAACCAGAGGCAGGGCGGTCAGGGCAATCAGCAAGGACTTTTTCATGAAGATACATCTCGCAAGAATGAAAAGAGCGCGCATGAAACCAGCGGGATGAATTGGAGTCAAGAAAATCCCTTGGTCAAGCCGTATTCGGGGGGGAAAAGCCCCGTAGCGGCTCCGACCAGTGCCCTTGTCAGCCGCTGAGCTGGTCCTTGCCCGCCAGCTTGGCCCGGTAGAGCGCTCTGTCGACCCGTGCCATCAGATGGGACACCTGCTCGTCGGGGTCGGACTCCACCAACCCGAAACTCAAGGTCACGGGCTCGATCCCCTTGACCCTGGCATGGCTCAGGCGCTGCCTCAGCTTTTCGGCCACCACCCGGGCGTCGGGCAACCGGGTATTGGGAAGCACCAGCATGAACTCGTCACCCCCCCAGCGGGCCAGCAGATCGATCTCGCGGATGCAGCCCCGGGTCAGCTGCACGATATCGATCAGGGTCTGGTCCCCCACCCCGTGGCCATGGCGATCGTTGATCTGCTTGAAGTCGTCCACGTCCATGGCGATCACGGCAAAGGGCTCCTTGAAGCGCTTGGCGCGCTCATGCTCCAGCCGCACCGCCTGCTCCAGCCGATAGCGGCTGGCCGCGCCGGTCAGGGAGTCCGTCTCCGCCAGGCGGCGGTTCTCCTCCACCTGAAACTGCAAGGCCTGGTTGAGCCGCTCCAGTTCGGCGGTACGCTGCGCCACCTGCTGCTCCAGGGTGCGGTTTTGCAGCTCCAGCCTGGCGTAGAGTTCCCGCTGGGCGTGGATGTTGCGGTGTGCCCCCACCATCCTGGCGACACTGCCGTCCGGGTTGCGTGCGACGATGCGGCCACAATCCGCCACCCAGAGGTAGTCACCGTTACGGCAACGGCAGCGGTATTCGGCCCGGTAGTCCGCCGCCCGCCCGCTCAGGCAGGCATCGAAGCTCTCCATGACCTGCGCCAGATCGTCCGGGTGGATCAGGTTCTCCCAGGTGAAGACGGTGTTGTCGAGGGAGTGTGGCTCATACCCCAGCATCTGATACCAGCCGGGATAGCGATGGACATAGCCGGTGTTGGCATTCCAGTCCCAGAGACCGTCGCTCACGACCTCCAGCATGCCGCTCATCACGGCCTCGTCGAGGGCCGGTAGCCTTGTCATCTCATTGTCATGCAGCATGAAAACCTTCCTTGTTCTGCTACTCGGCGCCACGGTTCCGCTTGTTGACCTGGCGGGAAAACCGGGCCTGCCGGTCGAGCCTTCAAGGGGGCGACTGGCCTCGACACCCCGTCATGACGGGTTATCGGCCAGGTTGCCCTCTTGTTGAACAACAGTAGCAGCCCGCACACTTTCGAGTCTTGCGCGCCGTCACGCTCCCTTCCGTTCTTCTGCCGGCCAGATTGCACCACGGCGGTGCACACCTTTGGCGCAGCCCTGCCCATATTGGGCAAGCCTCGCTGACCAGGGCTGCGATTAATAAGCAAGTGCATGAATAAAAAGAAAAATACTTTTCTGGCGCAATATTTGCCTTTATCTGGGTGAACCACAAGGATTGGGGATATTGCATGAAATTAATCACCGCCATCATCAAGCCGTTCAAACTCGACGACGTGCGCGAAGCCATCGCCAACCTCGGCGTCGAGGGGCTGACGGTTTCCGAGGTCAAGGGGTTTGGCCGCCAGAAGGGGCACACCGAGCTGTACCGGGGTGCCGAATACCAGGTGGATTTCCTGCCCAAGGTAAAGCTGGAGATCGCCACCCTGGCCGACAACGTCGAGCAGATCATCGAAGCCATCAGCAAGGCCGCCCACACCGGCAAGATAGGTGACGGCAAGATCTTCGTTTATGACCTGCAGGCCGCCGTGCGCATCCGCACCGGCGAGACCGACGCAGACGCCCTTTGATACGACTGGAACTGAGGAATACGACATGGAAGAGTTGATCACATCCGTCAGCGAGCTGCGCTATGCACTCGACACCTTCTACCTGCTGATCTCCGGCGTGCTGGTCATGTGGATGGCCGCCGGGTTCGCCATGCTCGAAGCCGGCCTGGTCCGCGCCAAGAACACCACCGAGATCCTGACCAAGAACATCCTGCTCTATGCCATCGCCTGCATCATGTTCCTGCTGGTCGGCTACAACATCATGTACGTGGACAACAGCGCCGGCGGCTGGCTGCCGAGCTTTGGCAGCCTGATGGGCAGCCAGGCGGACGACGCGGGCCACTCCCTGCACTCCGACTTCTTCTTCCAGGTGGTGTTCGTCGCCACCGCCACCTCCATCATCTCAGGTGCGGTGGCAGAGCGGATGAAGCTCTGGTCCTTCCTGCTGTTCTGCGTGGTGATGACCGGCTTCATCTACCCCGTGGAAGGCTACTGGAGCTGGGGTGGTGGCTTCCTGAAGGAGGCGGGCTTCTCCGACTTTGCAGGCTCCGGCATCGTCCACATGGCGGGCGCTGCCGCTGCCCTGGCCGCCGTGCTGCTGCTCGGCCCCCGTCGCGGCAAATATGGCAAGCAAGGGGAGATCTACCCCATCCCCGGCTCCAACCTGCCGCTCGCGACCCTGGGCACCCTGATCCTCTGGATGGGCTGGTTCGGCTTCAACGGTGGCTCCCAACTGGCGCTCTCCAGCGCCGCTGATGCCACCGCCATCGGCACCGTCTTCGTCAACACCAACGCCGCCGCGGCCGCCGGTGTGGTCGGCGCCCTGCTGGTCAGCAAGCTCACCTGGGGCAAAGCGGATCTCACCATGATCCTCAACGGCGCCCTCGGCGGTCTGGTCGCCATCACCGCCGACCCGGCCTCCCCCAGCCCGCTGTTCGCCAGCCTGATCGGCGCCCTGGCCGGTGCCCTGGTGGTCTACGCCATCGTCGCCTTCGATCGCCTGAAGATCGATGATCCGGTCGGTGCCATCTCGGTACACGGCGTCTGCGGCCTGTTCGGCCTGATGGTGGTGCCCTTCTCCAACACGAGCGCCACCTTCGGTGCCCAGTTGCTGGGTGCTGCCACCATCTTCGGCTGGGTCTTTGTCGTCTCCCTCGTGGTCTGGAGCCTGCTCAAGGCCACCATGGGCCTGCGGGTCAGCGAAGAGGAAGAGATGATGGGTGTGGATGTCCACGAGTGCGGCATCGATGCCTACCCCGAGTTCGTCAGCGTCAAATCCAGCATCTAAGCACGCCATCTGCTTGCGGGGCCCGGGGGACACCTCGGGCCCCGTTTTTTTGGGCGCCCTCAGCGCCCCTTGAAGGCGGGGTGATGCAACCGGCGATAGTGACTGGGCGCCAGCCCATGCTGGCGCTTGAAGGCGGTGGAGAAGTGGTATTCGTTCTTGAAGCCGCACTGCTCGGCCAACTGCTTCACCGGGTCGGCCCGGCTCGCCAGCAAGAGCGCCGCCCGCTGCAACCGCAACCGTTGCAGCAGCGCCATGGGCGCCAGCGCGAAATGCTGCTGACAGAGTCGATGGAGCTGACGCTCGGAGAAATGCAGGGCGCCGGCCATGCGGGCTATGTCCCAAGGCTCGGTCAGCGCCTCTTTGAGCAGTAATTCGAGGCGCAGCGCCAGCCGCTCGCCGCGGCTCTGTCCCTCTCCCTTTTGCAGCAGGCGGCGCAGGTAGAAACCGAGCTGCTCCACCAGCAGAGCGCTGAGCAGCGGGTCCTGATGGCGCTCCTGCTCCGCATAGAGGTTCTCGATCGTGCGCAGCACGGTGGCCTGCTGGGAGGTACAGCCGAGCCGGGGGTGGCTGGCGAAGGCATCCCAGGGGGAATCCTTGTGCAACAGCAGCCACACCAGCGCCCACTCGTCCGTCTCACTCAACGGCTGATCCAACGGCTCATTAACCTTCTCACTAGGCTGCTCACCAAGCTGATAGCAGAGCGGCTCCCCGGCCGGGATCAGGGCCCACTCCCCGACCTGCAACCGCTCGAAGCGATCGCCGATCAGCACCTCTCCCTCGCCCCCCAGAGTCAGCAGAAAACAGTGCACATCGGCAAAGCGGCGGGAAATGCGATAACGGGTCTTGAGACGGGAATAGCCCGCCAGCCACACCTGCTCCTGTGCGAGGGCCGGCAGCAGGCTGTCGCAACAGATCTGCTCGCGGCAGTCGAGGGAGACGTCAATGACTTCAAGATTGGCAGTTTCAGACATCATCAGGACGGGCTCAGCCATGTCGAAGGGACAGGCCCCAGCATAGCATCAAGGGCATCGAGTCACAGGAGACCAGCCATGCATATCCATCACGTCGCCATCTGGGCGCAAGATCTGGAGGCACTCAAGGCATTCTACTGCTCCCTGTTTGGCGGGCAGGCCAATGAGCGCTACCACAACCCGACCAAGCAGTTTTCGTCCTACTTCGTGCGCTTCGAGGGAGGCGCCAGCCTGGAGCTGATGCACAGCCCCATCCTGTTCCCGGCAGATCTCAGTCTGCCACACCCGTTGCAGGGACTGGCCCATCTCGCCTTCTCCCTCGGCAGCGTGGAGGAGGTGGACAAGATGACCGCCCATCTCAAGCTGCTCAAGGGCGCCGATGTAAAACACCTGGACGGCCCCCGCTGGACCGGCGACGGCTATTACGAGAGCACCTTCCTCGATCCCGAAGGCAATCGGCTGGAGCTGACTATCTAATTACCTGAATGATCCCCTCACCCTGCCCTCTCCCAATGGGAGAGGGGATAAAACCGCATCGGGGATATGATCGCCAGCCACGTAGGTTCGATTAGCGAAGCGTAATCGGACGACATGTTTTCTCCCTTCTCTCCTTTCTCTCCTTTCGGGAGAAGGGCTGGGGATAAGGGAAAGAAAAAATATTTCGCGATATATATAACACCACTAACAAGTAATAACCATCATGTGATGAAATTATCTAAACCCTCGGAAGAAAATAATCATTCAACACTTTCAGCGCTGCATCATCAAACTTAGCAGCATCTCTAATTTCGACTGGGCCAACGACAATGAGGTTATATTTGTGTTTGTTTACCTCTTTTGTTTTTAAAATTCTAGCCATAGAGTCATCTGAAATTCTTCCTGTTGTCCACAATTCAAATATAGGAATTTCTCTGCTTGGCTTGACTATCTCCAATCTATTTAAGTGTTCTCTTACTCTATTAATCCTAACATTCAACCATCTATCAATTTCCTCATTACTAACAAAAGAGCCTGGTTTCATTGCTTTGCACTCTATCATCCTAGGATTTCCAATTTGAGGAATCACATAGACATCTACCTCAGCATTTTCTCCTTTATTATCCTTGCATATCTTATTCAGTTCAAAAATCCCAGCTGTAGAGCTTCTAACTATATGACTGACAAGCATTTCAAAAAATGCTCCCCGCATATTACCCATCACCCCCTCTAAACGATTCAGCTTAGCCATGACTTCATCAAGATATTTGCTTTCTAGATTGCCAGAAATTGACTTCTCAGTAACTTTAATTAGAGAAATAAATGCTTCAGCAATATCCTTACCAAAGAGACTCTCCGGTGTTGCGGGTATTATACCTTTCTCCCTTAACTTTCTATAAGCATCATTCTCATAACTAAGCGCCACAAAAATATAAAGCGTCCTTTTTATATTTTTAAGTGATTGCAATGACTGGACCTTGTTAAAGAATGGCTCCAAATCACCCATATTGACATTCGTACTAAATAGAACATCACAAACAACAAAACCAGGCGTTGGTTTATCTTTCGTCTTCCATTCTACAAGCGGGGCTAGATAACTAGGTGATGAAATATCCCAAAAGAATGGCCCAACCAAAGGGGGATTTGAAAAATCCTCCCTGGTTTTAATACTGTCATAACTTGCAATAGATAAACGACGAAGCCACTCTTTAATCGCGCCAATAAATACCTGTTCTGCGAGGAGCCTTGATCTAATAGAGTTTACCACTTGTTCTTTTAAAACATTATTATCATGCAGTTTCTTAGTAAGAATGCATTCTCCTATACCATTTATCTCATCTTTTACAAAGATGTTCGCCTCAAGCATTCTTTCCATAACACTGAATAAACTTATTTTTTTCTGCTGAGCCTTTGGTGAACCACAAGCTATTTTAAAATGTTCAATTGGGACAATACCTCTACTTTCCACAGCTCTAAGGGCTAATGCATATGCGCCCTTCTGGCTATAAATCACTCGAAACAAATTATCCCAAAATATAGGTGAACCGTAGTCTTTTTCTAAGTATGTAAAGCGAGTACCTCTAGAAAATTTCAAATGTGAGAGCTGCTTGACTTTATCACTTGCCCTGCTGATTCGTTGACGAGCAGCCTCTTTTGACAATCCATATGCATCCACAAGATGCGCTGCCAACTCACTACTCAGGCACGGACCAAGTTCCTTGTACGACAATGCTTCTTCAACCACCGTCTTCTCCTTCATAAATCGCTGTCACACTGCGCTATTTATAAAACAAAAATACTATTCACCCCTCCCGCAAAAACAGCAACAGATAAACTTCATATTTATCATATGTTTGCGACGTGATTTCGAGAGGTGATTTACTTTGATGTCACGGTCGATGAAAACCTAGCGCTCAACGCTCCCCCCCATGACGGGTAAGGAAGCCCACAGTAGGACTCCTACTACGTATTCAAACAGCGGTAAATTCCTTCACCGCCATCCAATAAATCACTCCCCCAACCTCTGTGCCAATCCCGAATAACGCTCGGTCTTTTTCCGCACGGCCTGTGCCAGCAGGGCGCGATCGCCGTAGAGATCGAGGCGGGCCTTGGCGCGGGTGATGCCGGTATAGACCAGCTCACGGGTCAGCAGCGGGCTGGGGCTGTCGGGCAGCACCAGCACGGTGTGGGCAAACTCCGACCCCTGGGATTTGTGGATGGTCATGGCGTAGACCGTCTCGTGGGGGGGCAACCGGCTGGGCAGCAAAGCCCGCAGGGTGCCGTCCGGCTGCTCGAACCACACCTTGAGGCGGCCGGTGTCATCGGGCAGACAGAGCCCCATGTCGCCGTTGTAGAGGCCCACCCCGTGGTCGTTGCGCACCACCATCACCGGGCGGCCCGCATACCAGTCGCCGTCACGCTGGATCAGCCCTGCCTTGGCGAGGGCCAGTTCGAGGCGCTCGTTAAGCCCCGTCACCCCGAAGGGGCCGTCCCGCAGGGCGCAGAGGATCTGGAAGCCGTTGAACGCCTTGAACACCGCCGCCGGATCCTCTCCGGCCCGGGCCGCCTTGAGGTAGCTGCCATAACCGGCCACCCCCTCTGCGATCAAGGCGTTGTAAGCCTCCCCCACCCAGGGGTGCAGGCGGATGTCGCCAAATCCTGCGCCCCAGACCGCCTCCACCGCCGCCCCGTCGCCGCTGTTGCAGGCCCGCGCCAACTGGCCGATGCCCGAATGCTGGTCAAAGCGCCAGCTCTTGGAGAGCAAACAGAGGCTGTCGCGCACGCTGGCCCCCGCTGGCGTGCCTTGCAGGCGATAGCCGGTCTGGCGGGAGAGCCAATCCGCCTGCGCGGGGCTGATGCCCTGTTCGATAAAGCTGCAGATATCCCCGAGCACGGCCCCCGCCTCCACCGAGGCGAGCTGATCCTTGTCGCCGAGCAGGATGAGGCGGGCGTGGCGGGGCAGCGCGTCCAGCAGGCGCGCCATCATGGGCAGGTCCACCATGGAGGCCTCGTCCACCACCAGCAGGTCGAGGTGCAGCGGGTTGCCTCTGTGGTGGCGGAACTGGCTGCGCCCAGGGATCACCCCGAGCAGCCGGTGCAGGGTGCCCGCCTCGGTGGGGATGGCCTCCACCCACTCGGGGGGCAGATCCAGCGCCTGCAGGGCAGCGCCGATACTCTCGGTCAGACGCGCCGCCGCCTTGCCGGTGGGGGCCACCAGCCGGATCGCCGGGGCCTTGCCCCCTTGCAGGCCGGTCTCCACCAGGATGGCGAGGAGCTTGGCCACCGTGGTGGTCTTGCCGGTGCCGGGGCCGCCGGAAATGACCGCGAAGGGGCGCGCCGCCGCCGTGGCCGCCGCCAGCTTCTGACCGTTGCAGCAGAGCGCCTCGGGCACCAGGGTATCCAGCCGCTCCAGCTCGCTGGCCGCCTGGGCGCTTTTTAGCAGGGTCTCCACGGCGGGCCACTCCACCTCATGGGGGAAGACCAGATCCAGGTACTTCTCCACAAAGTGGCGGACGGAGAAATCCGGTGCGAGGCGGGCCTTGAGCAGGGCCCCGAACACCAGGCCGTAGTCGCGGGCAAAGAGGCGTGACAGGGCCGGGGCAATCTCCGGCCATTCGGCCCGTTCACTCAAGGCGCTAAGGTGGCGGGCCACCCCCAGCTCAAAGTCGTGGTAGCGGGTGAGGTAGAGGCGATCCCCCCAGAGTCGCAGGGGCCAGCGGGGGGTCTCCCCCTCCTCCTGTTCGCTCCCCACCAGGGGGCTGGCCGCAAAGAGGGCGGGCCAGCTCGCAGGATCCGCGAGATCCGCCAGCAGATCCCGGCTCTGATCCGGATCCAGCCCGAAGGGACGCGAGGATCCCTGCCCGTCACCGCCCTGAGCGAGCATCGCCAGCGGCAGGCAGACATGGCCGCGCCCCAGCTCATGACAGGCGAGCGCGGCCCCCAGCACCAGCTCGGGGCTGCCGCCAAGGTCGGCCACCAGCCTGGCAAATTGCAGGTCAAGCTGGCGGATGCGCCCCGCCAGCGCCAAGGCTTTCAGCCGCTCTATCATGGTTTCGCCCTTCATCTCGCCCCTCATGCCTCTGCCTTGTTCGATTTTTCTAAACGATGATCGTCAGACGTCACACCTTTACTAAACAACTCGTCCAGCCCCAGCACCAGTTCCCGGCTGGGCCTGGCATGGAAAATGCCCCCCTGGGGCATGCCGCGCAGGAAGAGATAGAAGACCCCGCCAAAATGCCGGTCGAAATCGTAGCCCGGCAGCCGCAAGGCGAGCAGCCGGTGCAGGGCCAGCGAATAGAGCTGGTATTGCAGATCGTAGCGATGCTCGCGCATGGCCCGCTCCAGGGCCGGGCGGCCGTAATCGGCGGGGCTCATGCCAAGGTGGTTCGATTTGTAGTCGAGCAGATACCAGCGCCCCTGCCACTCGAACACCAGGTCGATGAAGCCCTTGAGCATCCCCTGCACGGTGGCAAAACCGAGCGGCTTGCCGCCCCGCGACAGGGGGTCGTGCAGCTGGCAGAGTGCGGTCAGCGCCGGTGCCGTCACCCGCCCCATGGGCAGGAAGAACTCCAGCTCCACCTGTTTGCACTCGGGGGCCAGATCCCGCAGCCGCACCGGATCCCCAAGGCCGGTCTCAAGGGGGGTATCCAGCACCGCCTCCACCTGCTGTTGCAGCACGGGGGCCCAGCCTTCGTCGAACCCCTCCTGGGCCAGCAGGGCGGCGATGTGCTGTGCCAGCGACTCGCCCCCCGCGTGCTCGAAGTCGATGGTCTCGAACAGGCTGTGGAGCAGGGTGCCGGGACGCGCCCCCTTGGGGAAGGTGAAGATGGAAGGGGCGGGCGCCTCCTCTTCCTGCACGGTGACGGCGGCCTCGGTGGCCACCTCGTCGTCGAAGCCGGGGTTGGCCAGCACCCCCTTGCCGTGGCCGTTGCCCTGGGCCGCGAGCCCGGAGTAGGAGCTGATCCACCAGTCCCGCTCAAGCTGCCCCTGGAACGCGCGCACGCTGGGCTCACCCGGCTTCTCCGCTTCGGCGGGCAGCGGGGCCGGGCGGGTGAGCGAGGGCTCACCGACGGCCACCCCCGGCAGGGCCTGGGCCAGGTCGGTGAGGGCGGTCGCCAGTGTCCCGGCGTCCCCCTCCTCCCCCTTTTGCAGCAGGTAGCCGATGGCGGTGCGGTGCAGGTCGGTCTTCTCCGACTTGCCCGCCCCGGAGCGCACCGGCGCCAGCCCCAGCCAGGTGGCATAGACCCCCCGGGTCAGGGCCACGTAGAGCAGGCGCAAGTCTTCGGCGAGGCGCTCCTTGTCGGCCTCGGCCAGGGACGCTTCGGCACCGGTGAGATCGAGCACGGTGCGATTGCCCGCCTCCCCCGCTTCGTGGAACAGGGGGGTGTCGGCGGCGCGGTGGCTGCAAATGAACGGCAGGAAGACCAGCGGGTACTCCAGCCCCTTGGATTTGTGGATGGTGACGATCTGCACCAGCTTGCGCTCGGACTCCAGGCGAAGTATCTGCTCCCCGTCCTGGCCGTTGGGCTGGCTCACCGCCTCCCCGAGCCAGCGCAGCAGGGCGTACTCCCCGTCCAGCTCGCCGCTCGCCTGTTGCAGCAGTTCGCCGAGATGGAGGAAGTTGGTCAGCCGCCGCTCCCCGTAGGGGCTCGCCAGCAGGGAGGCGGCGAGGTTGCGCCCGTGCATCAGGGCCCGCAGCATGGCCAGCACCCCGTGGCGATGCCAGACCGCGCGGTATCCCATGAACTCCTGCACCGCGCTCTCCCAGGCCCGCTCGTCCGAGGCCAGCGCGTCCAGGGCCCTGGCATCGAGATCGAACAGGCCGGTGGCGAGCGCCGCCCGCAGGCTTCGCTCATCGCTCGGGTTCTGGCAGGCGTGCAGGATCAGCAGGATCTCCCGCGCCTCAACCTGGGCCAGCACGCTCTCGCGGTTCGACAGATAGACGGAGGCGATGGCAAGGCGCGCCAGCTCCTGCTGCACCAGCTTGCCCTCGGCGCCGGTGCGCACCAGCACGGCGATATCCCCGGCCCTGACCGGCTCGCTGCCGAGCATCGCCTTGCCCTCCCGGGCCAGCGTGAGCAGGCGATGGATCTCCGCCGCCGTGGCGCGGGCCATCCTGCTCTGGTACTCCCCCTTGTTGAAGGTGGGCTGACCGGTGAGCTGCCAGCAGTGCAGCACGGGGGCGGTCTGCCCCTCGATCAGCAGTGCCCGGCTCTTGCCCTGCGCCTCCACCGGCAGGAAAGGGATGTCCGCCTCGTAGATGAAGGGATCCTTCGCCCGCTCGAACAGGCCGTTGACCGCCACCACCAGGGCGCGGCTTGAGCGCCAGTTGCGCCCCAGGGTATAGTGGGCGCTCACATTTCGCCGCGCCTGGATGTAGGTGAAGATGTCCGCGCCACGAAAGCCGTAGATGGCCTGCTTGGGGTCGCCGATCATCAGGAGCGCCGTGTCCTGGTGACCGCCGTAAAGGCGATGGAAGATGCGGTACTGCTGGGGGTCGGTATCCTGGAATTCATCGATCATGGCGACCCGGTAGGTGGCGCGGATGCGCTCGCACAGCCGCTCCCCCAGGCCCGAGCCGAGCGCCCCGTCGAGATCCCGCAGCAGATCGTCGAAGGAGAGCTGATGGGCCTGGCGCTTGCTCTCCTGCATCCGGCTGCGCACTACCCTGGCCGCCCGCTGCAAGACGAGATCCCGGATGCCGGGTCGGCTCGCCAGCAGGGCGTCTATCTCGCCAAAGAGCGGCAGGGTGGGCACCGTTCCCCCCTTCTTGAGGTTCTCCTCCAGCGCCTGCTGGCCGAAGCGCTCCAGCTCCTTGGGCAGGACGTAGCCGCTGGTCTCGTCCTGCGCCCAGTCGCCAATCTTGGCAAGCCAGCCCTCATAGTTCTTGCCGGTGTAGCGGCTGATCTGCCCCTCGGTCTGGCGGCGGATCTCGTCCGTCTGCGCCAGCCACCCGGCTTTCACCGCCCCGATGCGGGCCATGGCGACGCTGTGCCGCGCCGCCAGGGTCTCGTCCCCCGCCACCGGGCGGATCTCCAGCTCGTCGTTGTCGAGCCAGCTCCCCATCTCCCGCAGCAGGGCGGCGGGGCTCGGCCAGAGCCTTCGCACCGCCCGGGCCAGGGGCTGATCCACCGGATAGAACTCGGCGCGCCAGTAGTCACTCACCGCCTGCAGCCGGAGCCGGCTGTCGTCGGTCAAAAATTCGGTTTCAAAGAGGGCGCCCGACTCGAAGGCGTTCTGCCTGAGCATCCGCTGGCAGAAGCCGTGGATGGTGAAGACCGCCGCCTCGTCCATCTGCCGCTCGGCGGCCAGCAGGCGACGGGCCGCCAGGTCGTGATCCTCCACCTCCGCCAGCAGTTGGGCCAGCAGGGTATCCGTGCTGTGGCCGCGCATAAAGGCGAGGCGCGCCTCGTGGATGCGGGCGCGGATCCGCCCCCTCAGTTCGGCGGTGGCCGCCTCGGTAAAGGTCACCACCAGGATCTCGGTCACCGACAGGGGCCGCTCGTGGGCACAGGGCTGACCGGCGTCTCCCCCCTCCTCGCCTGCTTGTTCGATAACCGGGCCGTGGCCCAGCAAGAGGCGCAGATAGAGGCCCGCGATGGTATAGGTCTTGCCGGTCCCGGCGGAGGCCTCGATCAGCCGCTCGCCATAGAGGGGAAAACGCAGGGGATTGAGCGGGTTAGCCATTATTGCAACTCCTCCAGCGCCTGATGGAGCGGGGTCAGGTGTTCACGGGCCAGCCCCTGCAACTGGGCCAGCACCTCGTCATCGAGTTCCGGGAAGCAGCGGGCGACATAGACGTCCTGCCCCTCTCCCGTCACCATGTAGCCGCCGTTGAAGCGGGCAAGCGCCGCCTTGTCGGCCTCCTCCGGCTTTGCCGGATCCTTCTCGATCCCCTTGAGCCACTCCCAGGCGGTGCTCGGGAAGAAGGGCAGCGGCCGCTTCATCCCCTGGGTCCAGAGGGCCACCAGAGCCGCCAACCTGGGCCGCGCCTCGTCCGCCGCAAGCCTTGGCAGCCGCAGACTCTGTTTGGCATCGAACAGCAGGGTGTCGCCGGGGGCGCTGCTCAATGAGAGGCAAAGGTGCTGGATCCAGGCCAGCAGCAGATCCTTGCCGTTGAAGCTGCCGGGTTTGACCACCAGCGCTCGTCCCTTCTGGGTGTCTATCCAGCCCTGAAGCTGCCCCTGGGCCAGGGCGATGTCGATCTCCACCGCCTGTTTGTCCCCCGTCCAGGGACGCAGCCGCGCCGCCAGCTTGCCCATCTCGCCGTCGATCTCCTCCAGCAGCAGGCTGCCGAACCACCCTTGTGGCAGCAGGCCGGAGAGTTGCAGCCGGTGGCGACGGGCCTCGCTCTCCCCTTCGGTCAGATGGGCATCCAGCAGCAGCGCCTTGAGCTGATAGTGCTGCAGGCCGTCCAGCTCGAAGGGCTCGCTGTCTTCGATGGTCGCCTCCTCCAGCTCGAACCACACCTTGAGGCGGCGGTTGAGGAAGTACCTGGCGGGCTGGCGATAGAAGCGCAGCAGCTCCGCCAGCTCCAGCCCCTGTTCCCTGCCCCACTCCGCGGGCAGGGGCAGATCGCCGCTCTGGAAGTTGGCGGCCCCCCGCTCGGGGCTCAGGGCCGGCAGCCAGTCGGCGGCATAGGTGAAGAGACCGGAGCCGGGCTCGGGATAAAAGTAGGCCGGGCTGTAGGGGGTGAGGGGGTGCGCCACGATCAGGTGTTCGAGCAGCCGCTGGCCCGAGGTGTCGTCGTCGAGATCTTCATCCCCCGCCAGCACGAAGCCCTGGCGCACGTAGTCGATGAGCTCCGCCAGCAGCACGGAGGGCACCTTCTCGCTGTTGTCCTGGGCGCTGAACCCCTGATAGCTGATGTAGAGCCCCTGCTGGGCACTGAGGAGCGCCTCGAGGAAGAGGTAGCGGTCGTCATCCCGGCGGGATCGGTCCCCGCGCCGCGAGGCCACCGCCATCAGATCGAAGCCCATGGGGGGCAGGGTGCGCGGGTAGACGCCGTCGTTCATGCCGAGCAGGCAGACCTGGCGGAAGGGAATGGAGCGCATCGGCATCAGGGTGCAGAAGTTGACCTGACCGGCGAGGAAGCGCTGGCTGGAGCGGGACTCCCCCAGCACGCTGCCGAGGTAGTCCTGCAAGAGGTCGGCACTGATGGCCTGCTCGAAGCGGGCCTCGCCGAGCTGGGCCTGCCAGTCGGTGAGCTGGCTGCGGATGAGCTGGAGCTGGCGCTCTTCATCCTCGTCGGCGAGATAGAAGCGCTCCAGCAGCGCCAGCAGGCAGGCGTGCCATTCGGCCAGCGGCTGCGCCTGTTGCAGCCGGGGCAGAAACTCCGCCAGGGAGTCGACGAACCAGGCGAGCTTGCCGAGGATCAGCCCCTGCTGCCCCTCGATGTCCGCATAGGGCAGGATCCCCGCCACCGGCTCCCCGTCCCCCATGGCAAAACCCAGCAGCATGCGCCGCAGGCCGAACAGCCAGCTGTTGCCGGACAGACGCGGCAGCGCGAAGCGCTCGGGATAGTCGTCATCCAGCCCCCAGCGGATGCCGGTCTCCTGCACCCAGCGCCGCAGCACGTTGAACTCGTCGTCGTCCAGCTCGAAGCGGCGCAGCACGGCGGGCACCTCCAGGATGGCGAGCAGCTCCCCCGCCCCGAAGCGGGCGTTCGGCAGCCTGAGCAGGGCGAGGAAACTTTGCAGCAGCGGGCTCTCCTGGCTCGCCGCCCGATCGGAGATCGCAAAGGGGATCTGGCCGCGGGCCCCGCCCCGCCCCTTGCCGCCCTCCTTGCCAAAGACGGCCTGGATGTAGGGGCCGTAGCTGTTGACGTCCGGCATCATCACCACCACGTCTTTGGGGGTGAGGGTGGGATCCTGCTCGAACAGGGCCAGCAGCCGGTCGTGCAGTACCTCGAGCTCCCGCATGGGGCCGTGGCAGGCGTGGATCTGCAAAGTGCCGTCATCCAGGCTGACAGGGCTCTTGTGGTGGCTGGCATCGAGGTTGAACTCGCCGGCCCCCCGTTCCGCCAGCTCCAGCACGTCTTTCTGGATGGCCCGCAGCAAGGTGACCTTGCCCTCATCGTCGCGATCCTCAATGTCGACGAAGGCCTCGATCTGCGGCACCTCCAGCTCCATCAGCTGGTGCAGGTAGTCGCGCCCCAGCTTGCCCATGGAGGCGAGCAAGGGGTTCGCGGGGCCCTGCAGGGTCTCGAGATCCGTGCCGGGCTTGAGCTTGTTTTCGAGGCGCGCCAGGGTCTTGCGATCGAGCAAGTCCCCCCAGTAGTAGCGGCAGGGGTTGGTCACAAACAGGTGCACCTCCACCTCGGGGCGGCTGCCGAGGGCCAGCAGGGCCTCCACGTAGCGGGGCGGCAGGGCCGAGATGCCGAACACGAAGACCCGTTGCGGCAGCCTGCCCGGCAGATCCCGGGTGCGCTCCAGCTCATGGATGAAGGCCTCGTAGAGGTTGGCGCGGTGGTAGCCGCTGGGGCTGAGGGCCAGGGTGCGGGCCACCAGCTCGCGCCAGAGCTCGGGCTGCCAATCCTGACCGCTCACCCCGGCCAGCTCCTGGCTCAATCCTTCCCCCTCTTCCCAGCGGGCGATCCAGTCCGGCCGGTAGACCAGATACTGGTCGAACAGATCCGCCACCTTCTGGCAGAGCTGCCAGAGCCGCACCTGCTCCGGCGCCGCCCCGTCACTGCCCCCCAGATAGGCCGCGAGGGGCGCAAAGGCGGGTCTGCCGAGCAGAGTGGGCAGAATGGTCATCAGGTGCCAGCTCATGGCCCCCTTGTTGTAGGGGCTCTGGCGGGGCACGTCCGCCAGCACCCGGGTGAACATCTCCCAAATGAAACTCGCGGGCAGGGGAAAGTCGATGTTGGCGGCGATGCCGAACGCCTTGGCCAGCTCCAGCTTGAGCCACTGGGCCATGCCGGGACTCTGCACCAGGATCTGCTCCCGATCGAAGGGGTGGGAGAGCGGAGCCTGCCGGATGCGGCTCACCAGCAGCTCCTTGAGCAGATCCAGCTGATTGGAGTGGTAGAGGGTAAACATGGACGACTCCCGCCAATTTCATGAAGAGGGGGTGCGCGGGGGGACACTCTCTGGCATTCCCGTCACGGCACGCGAATCGGGATTGTCGGGGATCGGGGGATAAGATGCAAAAGGCACTTGTGGCGTCCGGACTGCGCGCCGTCACACCGATGACATCCCTGGGAAGCGGGCACAAAAAAGCCGGTGCAGGGCACCGGCCAAAAGGCGTTGGAAAACTTGAAACGTCAGGGTATTACCAGTGCTTGCCGAGGCGGGCATCCAGGCTGAAAGCCCCTGCACCGGCCGCCGCCAGGGCCAGGAAACCACCGGCCACGGAGACGTTCTTCATGAACATCAGCATCTGCATCTGCTCGGCAGGCTGATAGTGGAAGATGAAGGCGGCCATCAGGGTGAAACCGGCCAGCAGCACGGAGAGGCTGCGGGTAAACAGGCCCAGCATGATGGCGAGACCGCCACCCAGCTCCAGCAGGATCACCAGGGGCAGCATGAACCCGGGCACGCCCATGGCTTCCATGTAACCCTGGGTACCGGCGTAACCGCCTATCTTGCCCCAGCCAGCCATCACGAACATCAGCGCCAGCAGTACACGACCCACCAGCAGTGCCACATCTTTCATCTTGTCCATCGTCATATTCCTTTGCTTACCATCATGGTATTTACAGTGTAAAAGCTAATTGTTAACTCATTCATTTCGCCAAGATTTTTCTATCAAGGCAGGTCAAACAGCAGGGCTTCACTCCCCCTGGAGGCGGTGAGCACCCAGCTCGACTCGTCGCGGCTGAGCAGCCCGTCGCCGGGTCGGGCAGCCAGACCGTTGCCGGTCAGCTCCCCTGAAATCATGTGCAGGTAACCATGACGCCCTTGCAATGCCCACTCAAGGGTCTCCCCTTCGGCAAGCTGCAGCCGCCATACGCGGGCCTGCTGGCGGATCCTGAAGGATCCCGCCTCGCCGTCCGGTGACGCCACCAGCGTCATCCCGGGCTTGTTTTCAATCTTCTTCTGCTGATAACCCGGGGTCGTGCCGTGTTCATTCGGCTCGATCCAGATTTGCAGCAGGGAGAGCGGCTCGGTCTGCGAGGGGTTGTACTCGCTGTGCCGGATGCCGGACCCTGCGCTCATCAGCTGGAAATCCCCCGCCGGGATCTGCTCGGCGTGGCCGAGGCTGTCCTTGTGCTCTATGGTGCCTTGCAGCACGCAGGTGAGGATCTCCATGTTGGCGTGAGGGTGGGTCGCGAAACCGCCACCCGGCGCCACCCGATCCTGATTGATGACCCGCAGGGCAGAGTGTCCCATCCATTCCGGGTCATAGTAGTGACCGAAGGAGAAGCTGTGACGGGCATCCAGCCAGCCAAAGTTGGCCTTGCCCCGTGCTTCTGCGGCTCTCAATTTCATCATGGTGTGCTCCTCACTGACCAAGTTGGTTCATTAACGCTGGCGACCGTCACCCAGACCGAAGGGGATGCGGTAGCTGCTGCTTTCGTTGCCCAGGCTCACCGTCAGGTTGCCCTGGGTGCGGCTCGGGA
This sequence comes from Aeromonas sp. R7-2, assembly GCF_040908105.1. Taxonomy (NCBI): domain Bacteria; kingdom Pseudomonadati; phylum Pseudomonadota; class Gammaproteobacteria; order Aeromonadales; family Aeromonadaceae; genus Aeromonas; species Aeromonas sp. R7-2. The sequence continues at coordinate 41,181 of NZ_JBFODC010000014.1, forward strand.
TGGCGACCTGCTGGGTGCCGATCAGGTTGGCGTGGACAGAAGCCAGCAGATCACCGGACTCGTCGCGCACCTCCAGCATGGGGTTGGCCTTGCCGTCCATCGCGGCGGTGGCGCTCCAGTTGACGAACAGCACGCCCGGGGCGGCATTGAAGTCAGCGGGAACGGAAGCCTGGGCGGCACCTGCGGTCATCAGGCCTGCAACGGCCAGCATCTTGATTACGTTTTTCATGTTCATTCACTCTCTTGGGTTCTATGTCATTGCCAAGGCCCCTTGGGCCCGAATCAATGCATCCATGCAAGAGATCATTCAAATACTATGTTGTTCTTTTGCTGACATCAGACATCGTGTTTGGGGATGTCTCAGCCCGGAACTACCTTTTATTTGGCTGCCAGGCGTTCCTGCCTAAGCGTTGATTGAATATTAAAGTGACTTCCCCTAAGTTGTTAGCGAGATAATCTGGTAAACACATTCAAAAAAATTGAAGGTTGGATATGGCCAAGGAATCGAACAAGGAGCGGGCGCTGACCCTGGAGGCGATCCGGGTGCTGGACGCCATCGACCGTCGTGGCAGCTTCGCGGCGGCGGCCGACGAGCTGGGCAAGGTGCCTTCGGCGCTGAGCTACACGGTACAAAAGCTGGAAGACGAGCTGGACGCCATGCTGTTCGACCGCAGCGGCCACAGGACCAAGTTCACCCCGGCGGGCCGCATGCTGCTGGAGCGGGGCCGGGTGCTGCTGGAGGCGGCCGAGCACCTGGTGGGGGAGACCCGGGCCCTCTCCCGTGGCTGGGAGACCGACATCACCATCGCCGTCGATGCCTTGATGCCGGTACAGGCTCTCTACCCCCTGGTGGATCGGCTGGCCGAACAGACCGATACCCGGCTGAGGTTTCGCGCCGAGGTGCTGGCGGGCAGTTGGGAGTGCCTGGAAGATGGCCGCGCCGACCTGCTCATCTCCTCCCTCAATGCCGATATCGCCATGACCGGCATCAAGCACCAGGTGCTCAGGGAGGAGGTGATGCTCTACGTCGCCCACCCCGATCACCCCCTGCATCAGGAACCCGAGCCCCTGGCGGACGAGACCCTGCGCCGCTATCGCGCCATCGCGGTGGCCGACACGGCGCTGCGCAAGCCGGTGCTCACCTACCGCCTGCTCGACAAGCAGCCGCGCCTGACCGTCAGCACCATGGGGGAGAAGCGGGACGCCCTGCTGGCGGGGCTCGGCATCGGCACCATGCCGCAACGCTGGATTGAAGAGGACATCAAGGCGGGCAGACTCAAGGTGATCAGTCCCGAATATCGCCACCAGATCCAGGTCGTGCTGGCCTGGCGGCGAGACACCATGGGCAAGGCCAAGAGCTGGCTGGTGCGGGAGATCCCCAAGCTGTTTGCCGGTCAGGGGGAATAAAGGACTGCCTTCCGGGGTCGGTGGCGCAGGAAGTACCAAAACTGCGCCCCATTCTTGACGACGGGCTCAGATTCGGAGAAAAGAAAAAAAGCGGACCTCTTGCGAGTTCCGCTCAATGCCAGGAAAGAATAAAACCTTGCGGTTAAAAAAACCCTTAAATTGGAAGCAAACAATCGTTTTCTCAACCAGGAAGGTATTGAATCCGATTCGTGTTGAATTATGTGCGATGTAATATGCATCACCAGCAAAATGTTGAAAGGTTGAAGGATATGCACCACCGAGTGTCATTTTCTGCCACCTTGCACCACAACTGGTCAGGCCATTTCCGCCATTATCACCGGGTTACCCTCCTCTGGTTTTTCTAGGTGTCAAAATTTGAGCCCGATACAGACAAACCACTCAATTTCTGACACGACTAAAAATGCAGATAAAGGAATAGTTGCATGACCTACAGCCAGACACTGGCCAATCACATCCTCGACACCCTGAAGAAAACCCTGACCGACAAGGGGATCCGCTATCAGACCCTGGCAGAAGCCATGGGGGTTTCCATCGCCACCGTGAAGCGCATGATGAACAAGCCCTCCCTGCCGTTCGACACCCTGCTGGAGATTTGCCATCTGGTGGGACTCTCCTTCGAAGAGCTGCTGGACCGGACCCAGGATGCCCAGAGCCGCCGGGCCGTCTTTACCCAGGAGCAGGACGAGGCGTTTCACAAGGAGCCGGGGCTCTATGCCTTCCTCGCCAACATCTTCTGGCGCGACAAGACCCTTATCGATCTCAAGCGGGAGTACGGCCTGACCGATGCCTCCTGCTACCTCTATCTGCGCAAGCTGGAGAAGCTCGGCATCCTGCAGCTTGGCATCGACAACAGCTACCACTTCCTCATCAGCGAGCGCATCAGCTTCGAGCAGCACAGCCGCTTCGCCCGCCAGCAGGCGCGCCAGGCCATGTCGGTGCTGGGGGACTATCTGGTGGAGAACATGCACAGGCCCAACAACTACATGGCGCTGTGCCAGCTCCATCTGGGGGAAAGCGAGGCCATGGCGCTGATCGATCGCATGAAGGAGTACTGGCATCAGGAGCTCAAGCTCAACCGCCCCGCCATCGGCCAGCGGGAGGGCAGCAAGACCTACACCATGTCCCTGCAACTGGCGGACTGCGGCTACCAGAGCTTCGACGATCTGATCCCCAACATCGACAACTGATCCCGGTGGATCCTGCGGGATCCGCCCCGTCAGGGCGCCAGAACGCCGCTACTCTGCCAGTTGCACCTGCCGCGCGCCGGTGGTGAGCGGTTGCAGTGCCCGGGTATCCAGGCAGATGCGGATGGCATCCGGTCGCCAGTGCTCGATGTCGCAATCCACCAGCTTCCCCTCCTCGTCATGATTGACCCGCACCAACCGCAGCACGGCGCTCCCCTGGGCCAGGTTGAGGGCGCGGGCTATCTCTCCCCGTGCCGCCGACAGGGTGATCTCGAGGCTCGCCCAGCCCTGGCCTATGCCATAGCGCTGCCGGTAAAGCTCGGTGAGGGAGCTGGCCAGGGGAGCGCTGGCGATGCCGGGGAAGCGGCTCGCCAGCAGGTGATGGCTGACGTGGAGCACAGGGCGACCGTCGATCAGCCGCTGGCGGTGGATCTCGTAGAGCGGCGTAAAGGGTTCCAGACCCATCCAGCGGCACAACTCGCTGCTGGCAAGCTGGTTGCCATGGGCCAGCACCCGGGTCTCGGCGGTGCGCTGCTGTTCGCCAATCCACTGGTGAAAGTGGGTGTGGATGGCGGGATCGTAGGTGAGGCGAGGCGGCGCCACGAACCAGCCGCGCCGCTCGGCCCGGTAGATGAGGCCGTCCGCCTCGAGGCTGGAGAGTGCCTCCTTGATGGTGATGCGGGTGGTGGCGAAGCGCTCGCTCAGCGCCCGTTCGGCGGGCAGCTGCTGCCCCGCCGCCAGGTGTCCGCTGCCGATATAGCGGCGCAGGGTCCGGCAAATCTGTTCGCACTTGGAGGGTATGCGGCCATCGGCCATCCCCTGTTCACTCAATCGCTCTGTCACTGTCACATCCCTGTCGGTCATTCGGGTTTGCACACCACTGGAGTAGACCAGAGGTTGTCGACCCCGAGTTGTAACCGCCCCTGATGACAGCGCCATGACAGGGCGATTGTCACGAAACTGCCATCAAAGCGCCCCGCCACCGTCATATTTCCCCTCTAGCATCCCTCTCGAACCTTAACTGACCTAGTCCAGAGGGATGGGATGATGAAAAGCGTGATCGCAAGTGCACTGGCCCTGGTGGCCATCAGTCAACCGCTGTTTGCCGCCGAGAACATCGCGGATCTCGAAAAAGCCGCCCGCGGTGAGGGCCAGCTCCAGAGCGTCGGCATGCCGGACAGCTGGGCCAACTGGAAGGATACCTGGCAGCAGCTCGGCAGCATCTACGGCATCAAGCATCAGGATACCGACATGAGCTCCGCCCAGGAGATCGCCAAGTTCGCCGCCGAGAAGGCCAACGCCACCGCCGACATCGGCGACGTGGGCGGCGCCTTCGGCCCGGTGGCGGTCAAGCAGGGGGTCACCCAGCCCTACAAACCCTCCACCTGGGCCGACATTCCCAACTGGGCCAAGGATGCGGACGGCCACTGGATGCTGGCCTATACCGGCACCATCGCCTTCCTGATCAACAAGGATCTGGTCAAGGCCGCCCCCACCAGCTGGCAATCCCTGCTGGGTGGCGACTACAAGGTGACCCTGGGTGACGTGGGCGTCGCCTCCCAGGCCAACAACGGCGTGCTGGCGGCGGCCTATGCCACCGGCGGCAGCGAGAAGAACCTCAAGCCCGCCCTGGATCTGTTCGGCAAGCTGGCCAAGCAGGGCCGTCTGTCGCTGAACGACCCGACCATCGCCAACATCGAGAAAGGCGAAGTGGAAGTGGGGGTGCTGTGGGACTTCAACGCCCTCAACTACCGCGACCAGATCGACCCCAAGAAGTTTGATGTGGTGATCCCGAGCGACGGCTCCGTCATCGCCGGCTACACCACCATCATCAACAAGTGGGCCAAGAACCCCAACGCCGCCAAGCTGGCGCGGGAATACATCCTCTCCGATGCAGGTCAAATCAACCTGGCCCGTGGCTACGCCCGCCCCATTCGCAGCAACGTGACCCTGCCGGATGACGTCAAGGCCAAACTGCTGCCGGCCGAGCAGTATGCCAACGCCAAGCCGGTGCAGGATCACGCCGCCTGGGAGCAGAGCTCCAAGGCCCTGCCGCGCCAGTGGCAGGAAACCGTCATGATCAACATGCAGTAAGGAGCGGCCAGTGCAACACAAGGTGATAGTGGTACTTGTGGATGGCCTGGCAGCAGAGGTAGCCCATTGCATGGGCTACCTCTGTGGCATGGTGGAGGCAGAGCGCGGCCTGCATACGACCCTGAGTGCCGCCCTGCCCTCCCTCTCCCGCCCTCTCTACGAGTGCATCCTGACCGGCGTGCCGCCGGTGGCGAGCGGCATCACCCACAACGGGGTGACGCGCCTGAGCCAACACGACGCCATCTTCCATCTGGCCCGGGCCGGCGGCAAACGCACCGCAGCGGCGGCCTACCATTGGGTGAGCGAACTCTACAACCAGAGCCCCTGGCTGGCGGCCCGCGATCGCTTTACTCACGACGAGCAACTGCCCATCCAGCACGGCTGCTTCTACTGGGATGACGGCTACCCCGACAGCCATCTGCTGATGGACGGCGAGTGGCTGCGCAGCCAGTACGACCCCGATTTTCTGCTGATCCACCCCATGGGGGTGGACGATGCGGGCCACCAGTTCGGCCTCGATTCCCGCCAGTACCGCAATCAGGCTCGCCGCATGGACAGCCTGCTGGCCGAGCTGCTGCCCCAGTGGCTGGCAGAGGGGTATCAGGTGATGATCACCTCGGATCACGGCATGAACAACGATCTCAGCCATGGCGGCACCCTGGCCGAGGAGCGCACCGTGCCACTCTGGCTCTTTGGCGATGCCTTCGTCGAGCGCTGGCCGGATGGGGTAGTGATCGCCCAGACCCAGCTCTGCGCCCTGATGGCAGATCTGCTGGGGGTTCCCCACGACAAGCCGGCAGCCCCCCCGCTGCTCAAGGCGGCCTTTATGCGCGAGGTGCACTGATGATGCCTGCCACCACCGAGATCCTCGCGGATCAACAGGTGAAGCCACGCCGGGTGCGCCGCCACTGGCTGCCGGCCCTGGTGCTGCTGCCCTTTGTCCTCTTGATGGTCCTGTTCCAGCTCGCCCCCATGGTGTGGGTGCTGGTGGGCAGCGTCCAGACCCCTGATGGCTGGGGTCTCGACCACTACCGGGAGATTTTGGGCTCCCCCTTCTACCTGCAATCCTTCGGCAACTCCTTGCGCATCGCCGGCATCGCCAGCCTGGCGGGGCTCGCCATCGGCACCCTCGGGGCGGCGGCGCTGCGCCACAGCGGCGAGCGGGTCAAGCGGGTGCTGCTGGCCTTCGTCACCATGACGGGCAACTTCAGCGGCGTGCCGCTGGCGTTCGCCTTCATCATCGTGCTCGGCATCAATGGCGCGGTGACCCTGCTGCTCAAATCCTGGGGCCTCATCGATGGCTTCAACCTCTATTCGGGCAGCGGTCTTATCCTGATTTACACCTACTTCCAGATCCCGCTCGCCCTGCTGCTGCTCTACCCGGCATTCGACGCCCTGCAGGATGAGTGGCCCCAGGCCGCCGCCCTGCTCGGTGCCAGCAAGCGCCAGTATGTGTGGCACGTGGCGCTGCCGGTGCTCACCCCCGCCCTGCTCGGCACCCTGATCATCCTGTTTGCCAACGCGGTGGGGGCCTATGCCTCCGCCTACGCCCTCACCACCGGCAACTTCAACCTGGTGACCATCCGGGTGGCCAGTCTGGTCTCCGGCGACATCTTCCTCGAGCCGAATCTCGCGGCGGCGCTGGCGGTGATCCTGATGGTGCTGCTGGGGGTGGTGACGGCCGCCAACCAGTGGTTGCTGAAAAAGAGCTATGTGAACAAGGGGCAATCCCATGCATGATTTGACGCCGCGCTGGCCCAGATGGGTGCTGGGGGCGCTGGTCGCCACCCTGCTGCTGCCGCTGCTGGCCACCTTTCTCTACTCCATCTCCACTCGCTGGGGGGCGACCCTGCTGCCGGACGGCTTCACCCTCGACTGGTATCTCAAGCTCTGGGGCGACCCGCGCTTTCTGGCGGCCTTTGGCCGAAGCCTCCTGGTCTGCTTCGCCACCCTGCTGCTGGGGACCCTGGTGCTGGTGCCCACCGTGCTGGTGGTGGCCTACTACTTCCCCAGACTGGATCCCTGGATGAACCTCTTGATCCTGCTCCCCTTCGCGGTGCCGCCCGTGGTCTCCTCGGTGGGCTTGCTGCAGATTTACGCCGACGGCGTCCTGCCCATCATCGGTACACCCTGGATCCTGATCGGCACCTGGTTCACCGTGGTGCTCCCCTTCATGTACCGGGCGCTGGCCAACAGCCTGCAGGGGGTGCCGCTGAAAGATCTGATGGATGCCGCTCACCTGCTGGGGGCCAGCAGTGCCCGCGCCTTCCTGCTGGTGGTGATCCCCTGCCTGCGCAAGGGGCTGCTGGCGGCGCTGTTTCTCTCCCTCTCCTTCCTGCTCGGCGAGTTCGTGTTTGCCAACATGCTGGTGGGCACCCGTTACGAAACCCTGCAGGTCTACCTCTACAACATGCGTGCGACTTCGGGCCACTTCACCAGCGCCCTGGTGATGAGCTACTTCCTGCTGACCCTGCTGCTCACCTGGGCAGCCAACAGATTTCATCGGTGAATCAACATGTTCCATCTAGAAGTGAATCAACTGCACAAATCCTACGGCGACACCAAGGTGTTCGAGGGGATTGAATTCGGCATCCGCAAGGGGGAGCTGGTGACCCTGCTCGGCCCCTCCGGCTGTGGCAAGTCCACCCTGCTGCGGGCCCTGGCCGGTCTCACCCCGGTGGATGGTGGTCAGGTGCGGGTGGCCGGTGAGGACATCACCTGGCAGGAACCCCAGAAGCGGGGCATCGGCATGGTGTTCCAGAGCTATGCGCTCTTCCCCAACATGACGGTGTGGGACAACGTCGCCTTCGGCCTCAAGATGAAGCCCCAGCCGGGGCGGGATCTCGCCGCCAGCGTGCAGGAGGCGCTGGCGCTGGTGGAGCTGACCGGCTTCGAGCGACGTTATCCGGGCGAACTCTCCGGCGGCCAGCGCCAGCGAGTGGCGCTGGCCCGGGCGCTGGTGGTGCAACCGCGGATCCTGCTGCTGGATGAGCCGCTCTCGGCGCTGGATGCCCGCATCCGCCGCAGCCTGCGCCAGCAGATCCGCGAGATCCAGCAGCGCCTCGAGCTCACCACCATCTTCGTGACCCACGATCAGGAGGAGGCGTTGACCCTGTCGGACAGGATCTTCCTGATGAACAAGGGCTCCATCGTGCAGAGCGGCACGCCGGAGCAGATCTATACCCGTCCCGCCAGTGAGTTCGTGGCGGGCTTTATCGGCAACTACAACCTGCTGGGTGGCGAGCAGGCCAAATCCCTGTTCGGCCCGCGCTTTCGCGGCAAGCTGGCGCTGCGGCCGGAGTCCATCACCCTGCTGCCCGCAGGGGCGACCAGCCACGAGCCCAGCCTGCCCGGCATCGTTCGCCAGCAGCAGCTGCTCGGCAACGTCATCCGCTATCAGGTGGAGTGCGAGGCGGGGCTGTTGACGGTGGATTGCCTCAACCGCCGTGCCGGCGATCTGCTGCCGGTGGGCAGCGCCGTGACCCTGGTGGTGGCCCGGGATCAACTCTGTGAGGTAGCATAACGCCATGAATCCCATTCATTTTTCAGCCAGTACCCCGATGCTGGCAGCCAACCCGAGGAGCAGCCATGGCCCTGGCACTGTTTGATCTGGACGAGACCCTGATAGCGGGGGATTCCGCCAGCCTCTGGCTGGAGTACATGGTGGCCCAGGAGCTGGCCCCGGCGGGTATGGTGGCCGAGGAGCAGGCCATGATGTCCCTCTACCATCAGGGCAAGATGGACATGCACCAGTACATGGCCTTCACCCTGCAACCGCTGGCAGGCAGGACGCGCCAGTGGCTCGACTCCCTCTGCACCCGCTTTGCCGAACAGGTGCTGCGGGAGCGCCTCTACCCCGAGGGGCTGGCCCGCATCGAGTGGCACCGCCAGCGTGGCGACGAGCTGGTGCTCATCTCCGCCTCCGGCGAGCATCTGGTGGCCCCCATGGCGCAGATGCTGGGGATGGATCACTGCGTGGCCATCCTGCTCGACGAGGAAGCCGGCATGCTGACCGGCCAGACCCGCGGCACCCTGAGCTTTCGCGAAGGCAAGGTGGCCCGCATCAACCAGCTCTTTGCCGGAAAGGAACACCTCTGGCAGGGGAGCTTCGGCTACAGCGATTCCCACAACGATCTGCCCATGCTGCGGGCGGTGAGCCATCCCCATGCGGTCAATCCGGCCCCCGCCCTGCGCCAGTGCGCCGAGGAGCTGGGCTGGCCCCTCTGGACCTGGCAGTTGCACCCTTGATCCGCGCAATGAAGAAGAGGCCCTCAGGCCTCTTCTTTGCTCAACATGCCATCCCCTGAGGGCGAGTCGTCCCGGGGAGCCAGGGGATCCACCATGTAGATGCGATTCTTGCCGTCACCCTTGGCGCGATAGACCTCGGCATCGACCATGGTCAGCAGGCTCCTGGCCCCAAGCCCGGGGGCACTCGCCACCAGGCCGCCGCTGAAGGTGATCCCAAGACCGGGTTCACGCCAGTGCAGGGAGGCCACCCCAATCCTGTACTGCTCCAGCAGCATCTGGCAGAAGTGGATATCCGGATTGGCGAACAGCACCACCAGCTCTTCCCCGCCATAGCGGCATACCCAGCCATGATCCCCCAGCAGCTTGGCGCCAAAGCTGGCCACCCGCTTGAGCACCACGTCCCCGGTCTGGTGACCATAGGTGTCATTGATCCGTTTGAAACCGTCCAGATCGATCATGGCCAGGCAGAAGCTGTCCTGATCGAGCAGCAGCCGATTCAATCGCTCGTCGAAGAAGCGCCGGTTGTAAAGGCCGGTCAGCTTGTCGAGGTTCGCCTGCTGGCGCACCTCGTGATAATCCTTGCTCACCTCCGCCAGCTCGGCATAGACGTGCCTGAGCTCGCGCATCCCCCCCTGGTGCACCTCGTCAGGCTGGGTCCGGCTGGCCCGGATCACGGTGGAGATCTCGTCCAGCATCCGCCTGAAATAACGGGACCAGATCAGTGCCAGCACCATGTAGAGCACGCTGGCCAGCACGATGATCCCGAGCACGTTGAGGGAGGCGCTCGCCACCACCGCCTGGATGCTGGAGGCGGGCAACACGCTGATCAGCACCCAGTTGTGGTCAGGCAGGCGGCTGTAGGCCACGAACTGGCGAGACGCCTGATCCAGGAAGATGCCGTCCTCTCCGCTGAAGCGGGAGAGCCAGGTCGGGTGGGTCATGGGCTTGAGCAGTTGTGAGGGATCGGGGTGGGCCAGCACCTTGCCCGACTGGTTGACGATCATCTGGTAGCCGCTGTTCCACTGCCGGTTCAGCTGGGCGGAGAAGGGGGCCAGGATGGCATCCACCGCGAAGACCCCCTGCACCTTGCCCTCCTTGTCGGTGATGGCCCGCGCCAGGGCGATCACCAGCGTGCCGTTGGTGTAGTCGTAGTAGGGTTCGGTCCAGACCATCTTGCCCACATGCTGGCTGGCCAGCTGATACCAGGGGCGCACCCTGGGATCGAAGTCCGCATCCGCCTGCCATTCGGGGTAGATCAGCATCTGGCGCTCGGCGGTGCCCACATAGATGTAGATGAGATCCGCCATCACCCCCTTGTAGAGACGCCACTCCCTGAGATAGGAGTCGGTGTTGCGCAGACGGGGGCCGCTGATGTCCTCCACCTTGACCTGGTCGTAGATGAGGGAGAACTGACGCTCCATCTCGTTCAGGTAGGGTTCGATGAAGACGTGGCGCAACTGGTGATTGGTGGCGAGCAGGCGCTGTTGCAGCTCTCGCTGCAGGCTGCGCTCCATGTGCAAGTAGTAGATGGCGCCCAGCATCAGGACGGGAATGAAGAGCAGAAGCAGGCCCAGGCGCATCCGTGCCACCAGGGACCAGGTCTTTTTGGAGACTGCTCGCTTATCCAACCCTGACTCCATGCTATCCCCTGACATCGTGTAGTGTCAGAATATCAGCCCCACCTGATGGCGTCCAAAGGGAAGCGCATCAGGTGGCCAACGAGAAGGAACTGGCCTGGATGTTGAAACCGGAACTGCTGACTGCCCTCCATTACTGCGCCGTGATCACCCTGACCGGTGCCATCACCTCGGAGTATTTCCTGTTCCGGCGCGGCATGTCCATCGAGCAGGTGCGCAAGCTGCTGCTGGCTGACAGCCTGGCCGCCCTGGCCCTGCTGCTCATCTTCATCACGGGCGTGCTGCTGGTGGTCGCCCATCCCCAGCCACCGGCCATCCTGTTTGCCAATCCGGGTTACCGCACCAAGCTGCTGATGTTCTTCGCCATGGCCATCAGCTTTGGCTACCCCAGCCGGCTGTTCCACCACTGGCGCCGATCCTTGCGCCAGGGACGGGCTCCCCTTGTCTCCACCCAGCAGCAGTTCTGGGTGATCTGGATCCTTAGGGGCAACCTGCTACTGCTCGCCCTGCTGCCCCTGCTCGCCAAGCTGGCCAGCCGCTGATCCTGCACTCGCCCGGCAACAAATGGCTGACGACAAACGCCCCTTCTCGCAGGTATCGTAATGGCGGGGCCCGAGTGCCGCCGAGACTCTTTCTCAGGGATGATTCCGTATGCGTTCAAACATGATGTTATTGATGGCCGCCGCCATCTGGGGGCTGGGCTTCGTCGCCCAGCGTCTGGGGATGGATCACATGGGGCCCTTCACCTTCAACGGCCTGCGCTTCCTGCTGGGCGCCCTCTCCCTGCTGCCGCTCTTGTGGTGGCTCAAGTCACGCCAGCCGCCCCAGCCTACCGGTGATCACCGCCTGCTGCTGACCGGGGGCCTCATCGCCGGCACCGTGCTCTTTTCCGCCGCCTCCCTGCAACAGGTGGGGCTGCTCTACACCACGGCCGCCAAGGCGGGCTTCATCACCGGCCTCTACATCATCCTGGTCCCCGTCATCGGCCTGGCCCTGCGCCACAAGACCGGGGCCAACACCTGGGTAGGCGCCCTCATCGCCATGGCCGGGCTCTACTACCTCAGCGTCACCGAGGAGTTCACCATCGGCTACGGCGATCTGCTGCAAGTGATCGGGGCCCTGTTCTGGGCCGTGCATCTGCTGGTGCTGGATCACTACTCGAACCGGGTCGCCCCCATTCGTCTTGCCGGGGTGCAGTTCGTGGTGTGCGGTCTGCTCAGCCTGGCCACTGCCTTCGTCATCGAGACCCCGACGGCGAGTGGTGCCGTGGCGGGCTGGCAGGCGCTGCTCTACGCCGGTCTGGTCTCGGTCGGCATCGGCTATACCCTGCAGGTGGTGGGGCAGCGCGGTGCCCATCCGGCCCACGCCGCCATCATCCTCAGCCTGGAGACGGTGTTCGCCGCCATCGGCGGTGTCTTGCTGCTGGGGGAACATCTGGACGAACGGGCCGTGGTCGGCTGTGCCCTGATGCTGGCGGGGATGCTCATCTCCCAGATCCGCCTGCGCTGGTGGTGGAAGTCCCGCCGCAACAAGGTGCCCAGCCAGTCCTGATATCTGCGGTGGTCATGGACCCCAAATTGAACGAGGCGCCCTTGGGCGCCTCGTTTTATTGCCGCCTGCCTAGCGCACGCTGGAGCAGAAGCTCACGTCATCCCGCAGCGGGTCATTGCTCACGCTGTGATAGAGCTCGAAGCAGGGGCCGTCCCCAAAGGCGAGCCCGGCCGCGACGATATCGCCGATGTGCTCCTGCCAGCGCTCTCCGTACTGGCTGCGATCCGTGATGAGATAGCGGGACTGGGCGTAGCGCCCGGCGGGGATGAGCTGAATTTCCACCTCTCCCGAGCCCTGGGTCCCCACCGGTACGCTGATGCCGATGTCGGTGCGGCACTGGGCCGGCGGCGTCACCTCGGGGTTGTCGTGGTAGATGAAGATCCACTCTCCTCCTTCCAGGCCACGGGGCGCGGCCCACTGGTGAAGGCGATGGCAGACGGCGTCATACCCTTCGCCATAGGGGCCGGTCACGCGGATATAGGCCAGGGTGCGGGCGTCCATCTCGACGGTGTTCATGGTGTTGCTCCTTGCTGATGAGTGGCCTTCAGCATAAGGGAGTGCCCCTTGCCATGCGTGTCCTTCCTTGCGATCCAGGTGTCCGTTCTTGCCCTTGTCGCGGCGAAACGCCCCTGGGGTGCAACCATAGTGACGGCGAAACGCCTTGGCGAAAGCCTGGGAGCTGCCAAGTCCCGCCCCCAGAGCGATGGCGGTGACGCTGGCATCGGTGTAGCAGAGCTGCCAGGCCGCCCGCTGCATCCGCAGGCGGCGGCACATCTCGCCGGGGGCCTCCCCCACCACGGCGGTGAACACCCGGTGGAAGTGGTAGAGGGAGAGGCAGGCGCGACTCGCCAGCGCCTCGATGGAGAGATCCGGATCCTGCTCCAGTGCCCGCAGCACCGGCGTCAGGCGCTCGCGATAGTCGATCATCGGCGCACCCTGGCCATGTAGAGGGCATCCACCAGCACCCCATGACGCAGGCCGTAATCCCGGGCAACGCCCTCCTCCACAAAGCCCGCCTTGCGATAGAGGGCCAGGGCTGCCTGATTGTCGGCCCAGACCGTCAGCTCCACCCGCGTCAAGCCGAGCCAGTTGTCCGCCAGATCCAGCGCAGCCTGCATCAGGGCAGTGCCCACCCCGCGCCCGGCCCAGTCATCGTGTACCGCCATGCCGATGCTCGCCACGTGGCGGCGGCGGGGGGCAGGCTCCACCATCAGGACCAGCGCGCCCGCCACCTCCCCCTCCCACTCCGCCAGCAGGCTGTAGATGCCATCCCTCGGGGTCAGCTTCTGCTCCCACTGCTGCAGGGAGGGGAAGGGAAGTTGCAGGGTGCCCGCCTGGGCATGGGGCATGGCGTGAAGATCCCGCAGGGCGGCGGCATCTTCCGGCCCGGCGCGGCGAATGGTGATGGACATGAGACCTCCTGATTGGCTGAATCCCATCTTGCCGCAATGCTGGCGTCTGTTTCCACCCCCATCAGCGAAACCAATCAAAGGGTTAGGCACACTCCATTGGAGCCGCTCCCCTACTTCACCTAGTCTGGCGACTCATCACAAGGAGACCCGCCATGACCGACAAGACCCTGCGCAGCGCCAACGGCGCCCCCGTCGTCGACAACAACAACAGCCTCACCGCCGGCCCCCGCGGCCCCGTCCTGATGCAAGACATCTGGTTGATGGAGAAACTCGCCCACTTCGACCGCGAGCGCATTCCCGAGCGGGTGGTGCACGCCAAGGGCTCGGGCGCCTACGGCACCTTCACCGTGACTCACAACATCAGCGCCTTCAGCAAGGCTGACCTGTTCAACGCCGTCGGCAAGCAGACCCCGGTGTTCCTGCGCTTCTCCACCGTGGCCGGCGAGAAGGGCGCCGCCGACGCAGAGCGCGACGTGCGCGGCTTCGCCCTCAAGTTCTACACCGAGCAGGGCAACTGGGATCTGGTGGGCAACAACACCCCGGTGTTCTTCATCCGCGATCCCCTGAAATTCCCTGACTTCATCCACACCCAGAAGCGGGATCCCCGCACCAACCTGCGCAGCGCCACCGCCGCCTGGGACTTCTGGTCACGCCACCCGGAATCCCTGCACCAGGTCACCATACTGTTCAGTGATCGCGGCATTCCCAGGAGCCTGCGGGAGATGAACGGCTACGGCAGCCACACCTTCAGCTTCATCAACGACGCCAACGAGCGCTTCTGGGTCAAGTTCCACTTCAAGACCGAGCAGGGCCACAGCTTCTACACCGATGAAGAGGCGGCCACCGCCGTCGGTCAGGACAGAGAGACCAGCCAGGCAGATCTGTTCAACGCCATCGAGCGGGGGGACTTCCCGCGCTGGAAGGTCTATGTGCAGGTGATGCCAGAGGCCGAGGCCCAGACCTACTCGATCCACCCGTTCGATCTCACCAAGGTGTGGCCCCACAAGGACTACCCGCTCATCCCGGTGGGCGTGCTGGAGCTCAACCAGAACCCGGACAACTACTTCGCCCACGTGGAGCAGGCCGCCTTCACCCCGGCCAACGTGGTGCCCGGCATCGGCTTCTCGCCGGATCGCATGTTGCAGGGTCGCCTGTTCTCCTACGGTGACACTCAGCGCTACCGCCTCGGCGTCAACCACGGCCTGCTGCCGGTCAACGCCCCGCGCTGCCCGTTCCACCACGGCGCCCACCGCGACGGCGCCATGCGGGCGGACAGCAACGGTGGCGCCAGCCCCAACTACCAGCCAAACCGCTTCGGCACCCAGCAGCCGAGCGAGCAGCACGAACCGGCCCTGAGTCTGGAAGGGGCTGCCCTGCACTACGATTTTCGTGACTACGACAGCGACTACTACAGCCAGCCGGGGGATCTCTTCCGCCTGATGGACGAGGGACAGCGCGCCCGCCTCGCCGCCAACCTGGCCCGCTCCCTCATCAATGTGGAGGATGACGCCATCGTCGCGGCCCAGCTCAGGCACTTCGAGCAGGCCGACCCCGAGTACGCCAAGCGGGTCGAGCTGGCCCTGGCCGCCCTGCAGCGCTGAGTCGCAGGCAGCCAACCTCTGCAAAAGCAAAACGGGGGCCTGATGGCCCCCGTTCTCGCATGACGGTCTTTGCTGAATGAAGGGGTTGTACCGCCAGCTCACGGCGGCAACGACGTTGAGCACTGGCAGCGCGGCACCATTATCCACCTGTGGTAATCAACCTGTCTGTGGTAATGCACTTCTAGTCAGCAATAAAAACGGAGCCCGAGGCTCCGTTCTTCCATGTCGTATCCATCCCGGACACTGCGCCCTCGCGCGCTTCCCTCCTTTGCCAACAAGGGTTTGTACCGCCAGCTCACGGCGGCAACGACGTTGTGCACTGGCAGAGCGGCACCATTATCCACCTGTGGTAATAAACCTGTCTGTGGTAATGCACTTTTAGTCACCAATAAAAACGGAGCCCGAGGCTCCGTTCTTCCATGCCGTATCCATCCCGGACGCAGCGCCCTCGCGCTCTTCCCGCTCCCTTGCCAACAAGGGTTTGTACCGCCAGCTCACGGCGGCAACGACGTTGTGCACTGGCAGAGCGGCACCATTGTCCACCTGTGGTAATAAACCTGTCTGTGGTAATGCACTTTTAGTCACCAATAAAAACGGAGCCCGAGGCTCCGTTTTTCAATGCGGTATCAATCCCGGACGGAACGCGCTTCGCGCTCTTCCCGCTCCCTTGCCAACAAGCGTTTGTACCACCAGCTACTGCGACGACGTTGTGCATTGGAAGAGCGACGAGCCATTGCTTAGATCCCAGTCAAGAGAAGAAAGAGCCGCATTATGCGATAGAGATCACGCCCGTGTCTGTAGCTGGATCAAGAAAAGGCTCACTGGCCCACCCGGATCGTCCGCTGGTTGCCCTCCGGTTCACCACTCTGTGACGGCGTCGTCACCTCTCGCCAGATCAGGGGACCATTGGTCTCCATCGCCTGTTGCGGCGCGCACTCCAGCCAGAGCTCCCCCTGCTGGATACGGGCCCCCTGGGAGTATTTCTGATCCTGATACCAGCACACCCGCTCGGGCAGCGAACCAAGGGGCAGCACCAGCTCGGTGCCCACCGAGTGGCTGAGGGTGTTGGACGCCGGGGCGGCCAACGCGGGGAAGAGCCAGCCAAGGGCCAGCAGACAACCTGCACAACGGATCATGGGAATTCCTGTCACGGGGGAGTGAAAGTGTAAAGCGACCAGCAGAGCCCTCGACTTGACCAATAAATATCGGCTCATCTGGCATTCCGGAAGCAATATGATAGCCTGCCTGCGCCCGCAAAGGCCTGTCAGGGCTCTGCCGTGGGCCCCCACCGGCATCGCCGGGATGTGGTAATGAATAACCCTTAATAATCAGATAATTAACTGGATATGTTGTCAATGCGTATCATGCCGTTGCTCAAGGCTGCCTGCCTGAGCCTGATGTTGTCCGCCTGTGTCGCCCCCCTGCTGATGATGAGCCCCACCAGCCAGCTGATGTGGGCCCTGCTCAAGCCGCTGGTCGGTTTCGATCCGAACGAGGCCAACCTGTTCGAGCAGCCGCTGATCAAGGACAGAATGACCGCCATGCTGGGGCCCAACTACGAGAGCACCATGCAGCTGCTCAAGACCGCCGACGAGCTGCAACAGGAGGGGCCGCTCTTTTACGTGGTCTCCCGCTACGCCCCGGTGCCGGACGTGGCCAAGCAGGCCGGCATGGTCTGGAACGCCGACACCAACCAGCTCGCCGTCATGGTGCAAAAAGGTGACGGGGCGACCCAGGTCTTCGGGGAAAACCTGACGGCCGCCACCCCGACCTGGCCCAGCGCCATGCAGGGCTGGCAGTCCCAGGCCACCCCGGCCGCCACGGCCCTGACCGGTGCCGGTCAGGGGCTCACGGGCGCTGGCAGTTCTCTGCTGGGCACCATGATGGGGGGACTGCAACAGAGCGCCAGCAAGGCCCTGTCCGACTCCACCAGACAGGTGATCGGCAGTGCCGCAACCACGGCGCAGCAACAAGCCACCAAGGCGGTGAGCGACAGCGCCAAGCAGGCTGCCAGCAGCGCCACCACCATCAGCGCCGCCACCACGGCGCAGCAGCAAGCCGCCAAGGCGGTGAACGACAGCGCCAAGCAGGCCGTCAGCAGTGCAGCGACCATCAGTGCCGCAACCACAGCGCAGCAACAAGCCGCCAAGGCAGTGAGCGACAGCGCCAAGCAGGCCGCCAGCAGCGCAGCGACCATCAGTGCCGCAACCACAACGCAGCAGCACGCGACCAAGGCGGTGAGCGACAACGCCAAGCAGGCCGTCAGCAGCGCAGCGACCATCAGTGCCGCGACCACGGCGCAGCAGCAAGCCGAAAAGGCGGTGAGCGACACCACCAAGCAGGCCGTCAGCAGCGCAGCGACCATCAGTGCCGCGACCACAGTGCAGCAACAAGCCGCCAAGGCGGTGAGTGACACCGCCAAACAGGCCGCCAGCAGTGCCGCAACCATCAGTACCGCGACCAGTGCGCAGCAGCAAGCCGCCAAGGCGGTGAGCGACAGCGCCAAGCAGGCCGTCAGCAGCGCCACCACTACAGTGCAGCAACAAGCCGCCAGCAGCGCAGC
This sequence comes from Aeromonas sp. R7-2, assembly GCF_040908105.1. Classification (NCBI taxonomy): domain Bacteria; kingdom Pseudomonadati; phylum Pseudomonadota; class Gammaproteobacteria; order Aeromonadales; family Aeromonadaceae; genus Aeromonas; species Aeromonas sp. R7-2. Next base: position 58,899 of record NZ_JBFODC010000014.1, read on the forward strand.
GACCATCAGTGCCGCGACCAGTGCACAGCAGCAAGCAGCCAAGGCGGTGCAGCAACAGGGCGAGAAGCGGGAAGCGACCTCCGGCACCCTGAGCGATCAGGCCAGGGCGGATGCCGAAGCGGAGCTGGAAAAACTGCTTAACTGACTTTTTTAAGCGTCATGCCACCATAAAAACAGGCCATCACATGATGGCCTGTTGTTTATCTGACACGTGGCAGGGGAAGATCAGAAATGGCGGTCCTGCTCGGTGGGCTTGGCACCCTTCTCTTCGCTGTGCTCGATGGCGGTGCGGATAAGGTCGACGCCGGCCCGGATGATCAGCACCCCCATGTTGACCAGCTTGACGCAGACCCACATGAAGGTGATGAGCAGGATCAGCTTGAGCACCGTCTGGAATGCCTCCAGAAAGTTCTGCTCCAGCTGGGCGGTGAGCCCGTTGGCGCTGCTCATCAGCCAGGTGTACACCTCGCGCACGAAGGGGATCCGGCTCGGCATCTCCAGCACGTCCAGCGCCGCAGGCAGGGCCTGGAAGATGACGATGCTGCCAAACAGTATCAGGATGACGCCGATGGCAATCCCCAGAAAGAAACCGAACTGTCGCATGAAGAGCCCCACAATGTAGTGAATGAGAAGAACAATAGCCGCCAATACTAGGGACTGCCCGCGCAGACGGCAATCCTTGCGTCCCCGACAGGGTCGGTGCCCCCTGCAAGCCATTGCCCGGCCGTCTGATTTCTGTGACCCTTGTCCCCACTCCTTGCCCCTGGGTGTCATCATGTTTCGAGTCGTCTTCTGCCTGCTGCTGTTGCTGGGCGGTGCCCTGCCCGCCTCCCGCGCCGAATCCCCTCCCTCTGCGGCCGCCTGCGTGATCCGCCACCAGCAAGGGATCCTGCTGGTGCAGGACAGGCTCTCCTCGCGCTACAGCCTGAGCGGCGGTTACATCGACAGGGGGGAGACCCCGGAGCAGGCGGCCCTGCGCGAGCTGTTCGAGGAGACCGGCCTGCAGGGTCGCGTCACCGGCGAGCTGGGGCGCTGGCAACGGGCCAGGGTGTTCGCCTGCCAGACCCTGGAGCCCCTGCGGGTCCAGCGGGGGACGGGGTTTGTCTCCCTGCTCCAGGCCCCGGATCTCGGTGGCGAGATCCTGAACGCCAGGCTGATCGCGGTCGCCGACCTGCCCCCTGACCAGCGTCGCTTCCCGGCGCAGCTCGACTGGATAGCCCCGAGGCTGGCCGAGGTGCCCGAGAGCCAGGTGCTGTGGGTGACGGATTTCAGCGACGCGGCCAGTGCGCTGCACCGCGCCGAGTTGCCGCTGATCCAGCGCCTGCAACAATGGCTCGGGCCGGATGTGCTCTGGCCAAGGGCGGGCAATCTGCTGGGCTCGGCCCCCTTCCAGCTGGCGCTGCTGCCCTTGCTGCTGCCCCTGCTCGGCTGGTCCAGGCTGCGCCACCTGCTGTTTGCCATGGTGCTGCTCACCCTGGTGGTGAACCTGCTCAAGGCGGGCATCGGCTGGCCCAGGCCCTTCCACCTGCAACCCGAGCTGGCCCGCCAGAGTGCCCAGGGCTTTGGCATGCCGAGCGGCCACGCCGCCTCGACCCTCCTCTACTGGGGCCTGCTGCTTGGCTGGCTGCCGGCGCTGCGGGCCTGGCAGGGGGCCCTGCTGGCCCTGTTGCTGGCCGGCGTGGCCGGGCTGGCCCGGGTCTGGCTGGGGGTCCACTTCCTCTCGGATGTGGTGGCCGGCCTTGCTCTGGGGACCCTGCTGCTGGCACTGCGCGCCCCGCTGGCGAAGCTGGCGGCACGCCCGCTCCCCTGGGCCGGGCTGCTCATCGCCAGCGCCCTCTCGGCCTGGCTCACCCAGTCCACCGCCCTGGCCGGGCTTGCCATGTTCACCCTGGGGCTGGTATCGGGTAATCTGCTATCACTCGAACGGAGCCCCACCCCCGCCCTGCCCGCCGCGCTGCTGACCCTGGCAGGGGGACTGGTCGTGGCAGGGCTCCTGTTCCTGGTGCCCGCGCTCACCAGCAGCTCTCTGCTGATCCTCGCGGGACAAGGGTGGCTCTTTGGCTGCCTGGGGTTCTGGCTCAGCGCCGGGCTCTGGTGGTCGTTGTCCGCTATCCGTCACGGTGCCCGAACCGGGCGCTCAACCCCTCGTTAAGGGAATGCCATGAATATGAAAAAAGTGGATTTGGCCAAGATCACCCTGGGCTTGCTGTTCCTCAGCCTGCTCATCATCTCGTGCTTCATGGTCTTGCGCCCCTTCCTGCCCGCCCTGGTGTGGTCGACCATGATCACCATCGCCACCTGGCCCCTGATGCAGATGGCCCAGCGCCTGCTGTGGGGCAAGCGCACCCTGGCGGCGTTGCTGATGACCAGCATCTTGCTGCTCATCTTCGTCATTCCCCTCTTCATGACGCTGGCCAACGTGGCGGAGAAGGCCCCCATGCTCATCGAGCTGGGCACCGAGCTCAGCCAATCCCCGCCCCCCGAGCTGCTCTGGTTGCAGCAAGTGCCCCTGGTGGGCGACAAGCTCTATGAGTTTTGGCAGCAGATCCTCGCGAGCGGCGGCCAGGTGCTGTTCACCAAGCTGGCCCCCTACTTCGGCCAGACCGCTCGCTGGCTGGCGGCCCAGGCGGGCAACCTCGGCCTGCTGTTCGTCCACTTCCTGCTGACCGTGGCCATCTGCGGCCTGCTCTACCACTCGGGGGAGAAGGCGGCAGAAGGAATTCGCCGCTTCGCCCACCGTCTGGCGGGCCAACGCGGTGACAATGCGGTGGTGCTCGCCTCCCAGGCCATCCGTGCCGTCGCCATGGGGGTGGTGGTGACCGCCCTGGTGCAATCCTCGGTGGCGGGCCTGGGCCTGCTCATCGCCGGCATTCCCTATGTCATGGTGCTGGTGGTGCTGATGTTCCTGCTGATCGTCGCCCAGATAGGCCCCTTCCCGGTGCTGCTGGCCAGCGTCGGCTACCTCTACTGGAGCGGGGACACCACCTGGGGCACCTTCCTGCTGGTCTGGTCCCTGCTGGCGGGCACCATGGACAACTTCCTGCGCCCCTTCCTCATCAAGCGCGGGGCCGACCTGCCGCTGATCCTCATTCTGGTGGGGGTCATCGGCGGCCTGCTGGCACTGGGGATCATCGGTCTCTTCATCGGCCCCGTGGTGCTGGCGGTGGGCTACACCCTGCTGGATGCCTGGATCAAGGAAGATGACCAACCGGCGAGCGCTCTGGTGGAACCGCCCAAGGCGCCGTGACGATTCATTCATCCCCGATGCAAAGAGCCGCCCCAGGGCGGCTCTTCTGTTTATTACCGTCCCATGCAGGTTCGATTAACGAAGCGTAATCGGACGATCGAGATGCCGTTGTCCGGTGTGTCCATGAATCAGCGGCATCTGTCAGCAGGGAAATATGGATGGCTGTTATAGCGGGAGAATTGATTTACGCGAACGTCCGATTACCCCTTACGGCTAATCGAACCAACGGCCGGTCGCGGCGTTTAGAACCAAAGTTCGAACCGGAACGCCAAAACACGAACCAGGGTTCGAATCACTCCTTCCCCTCCCCTGTTCCCTGCCGAAGGCGCCCGCCACAATGCCTGCACCATTGGAGGAGAAGACAAGATGAACGAACTGAGAGCAACACGGGCCCTCATCAGCGGCGGCGCCAGCGGCATCGGACTGGCCATCGCCGAGGCCCTGGCCAGCCAGGGGGTGGAGCTGATCCTGGCTTCCCGCCGTCTGGGGCTGCTGGAGCAGGAAGCGACCAGACTGGAGGTGCGATACGGGGTGCGAGTCATGGCACTGGCGCTGGATGTGTGCGACGGCGATCAGGTGCGGGATGGCCATGCCCGGATCCGGGAGCGGCTCGGCCCCGTCGATCTGCTCATCAACAACAGCGGGGTCGGCAGCGACCACCTGGTGCAGGATCTGCCGGAATCGGAGTGGGACAGGGTGATGGATACCTGTGCCAAGGGCACCTTCCTGCTGACCCGGGCCTGCCTGCCGGACATGCTGGCAAACCGCCACGGCACCGTCATCAACATCGCCTCCCAGGCCGCCAGGCACGGCTATGCCAGGGCCAGTGTCTACTGCGCCGCCAAGTTTGCGGTCCTGGGGTTCGCCCGGGCACTGCGGGAAGAGGTGCAACACCAGGGCGTCCGGGTCCACACCCTCTGCCCCGGACTGGTGCAGGTGCCGCCCCCGGCCTGTCCGGGCGATCGCAAGCCCGGCTGGCTGCAGGTGGAGGATCTGGCCGAGGCCGTGCTCTACACCCTGCGCCAACCCCCTCATGTCCAGCTCGACGAGATCGGCATGACGGGGATCTGAGCGAGGCGCCATGGAACGCCAGCAAGGACAAGGGGCGCCGAGGCGCCCCTTGTCCTGCGTCACACCGCCAGAGGCGGCCTGCGCGGGAGATCAGGCAGGTTGATGGAGGGTGATGCAGTGGATGCCGCCGCCCCCGGCGGCCACAGGGTCTATGTCTATCTGCACTATCTTGCGCCCCGGATAGAGGCGGGCCAGCAGATCCCGGCAATGGCGGTCGGCCCTGGCATCCCCGAACTGGGGAGCGATGACGGCGCCGTTGATGGGCAGGTAGTTGATGTAACCGGCGGCAAAGTCCGGGCTGCGGCTGAACTTGTTGTCCCGCCCGCCCAGGGGCGGCGGCAGCTGATGCAGCTCCAGCTTGTTGCCGTCGGCGTCCGTCGCCTGCTGCAGGATGGCGAGGTGCTGGCGGGTCACCTTGTAGTCGTAGGAGTCGGGATCGTTGTCCATGTTGATCACCACCACCCCGGGGCGCACGAAGCGGGCGTAGAAGTCCACGTGGGCATCCGTGATGTCACGGCCCTTGATCCCCGGCAGCCAGATGATCTTGCGCAGCCCCAGGTTGGCCTTGAGCTCTGCCTCCACCTGCGCCTTGGTGAGGCCGGGGTTGCGGTTGCTGTTGATCCAGCTGCTCTCGGTCATGATGGCGGTGCCGTTGCCGTCCACCTCGATGCCGCCCCCCTCACCGATGAGCTCGCTCTGCAGGTAATAGGCATCGGTCTGCCGGCCCACCAGGGCGGCGACCCTGGCGTCATGGCTGTGCTCCTGCTTGTCACCCCAGCCGTTGAAGTTGAAGTCCACCAGCCCGAGCCCTCCCTGCTCGTCCTGCACGAAGACGCCGCCGGTATCCCGCAGCCAGATGTCATCCATCTCGGCGTGGACGAAGTGGGTGTTGCGCTCGCCGCACAACTGGCGCGCCAGCGCCTCGTCATCCTCATGGCAGAGCACGTTGACCCGGGTGTAGGGCACCATGGCCTGCACCAGCCGCCCTATGGTGGCCTGCACCTCCTTGTAGTGGCGACCCCAGATCTCGCTGGTGGCCCCGAAGGCCACCCACACCAGGGCCTGGGGGGAGGACTCCTCCGGCATGTGGTAGCGAGCGGCGGCGGCGGGTTCGCCGGCGGCGAAGGCCGCGCGGGCACCGGGCAGGCTGCCAAACCCGGCAATGGCGCCAAGGGCAACCAGCTGTTTCAATACGTGGCGTCGGGAAAACATCGTTCTACTCCTGGGTTCAGAGGCTGCTCTTGAAGCGAGTCCAGGCTCGCATGCGGGCACGCATCTGGGATTGTGCTATATCCTGACCCGGAATGAGCCGCTGGTAGCTGGCCTCGTCCAGGTAGATATCCGGGTTGGCCGTCATGGTGGCATCCACCATGGGTCTGGCCTTGGCACTGGCAGTCGGATAGCCGGTGCTGTTGGTGATGGCCGCCATGTTGGCCGGGCGCATCACGAAGTTGATAAAGGCATAGGCATAGTCAGGATGGGGGGCATCCGCCGGGATCGCCATGGTGTCCATCCAGATGGTGCTCCCCTCCTTCGGCAATCGGTATTCGAAGTCGACCCGCTTGCCCGCCTCGGCGGCGGCGCGCCTGGCCTGGGTCATGTCGCCGCTGTAGCCCAGGGAGAGGCAGAGATCCCCGTTCACCAGCTGGGTTACCGGCTGGGACTGGAACTTGCGGATATAGGGCTTGATCCCCTTGAGCAGGGCCAGGGCCGCCTCCAGATCGTCCGCCATGCCGCTGCGGGGATCCCGCCCAAGATAGTGCAGCACCACCGCCAGCACCTCGTCCGGGGAGTCGATGACCGAGATGCCGCAATCTGCAAATTTCGCCGCCAGCTCGGGCTTGAACAGCATGTCCAGGCTGCTGACCGGGGCATCCGGCATCCTCTGCCGGATGGCGTCCGCGTTGTAGGTGAGCCCTATGGTGCCCCAGGTGTAGGGCACCACGGCCTCCTTCGCATGGGGGTAGGCCTGCTGCAACCGCGCCAGGCCGGGGTCTATGTCCCCCAGGTGTTGCAGCTTGCCCTTGTCAAGGGGCTGCAGGCTGCCCGCCCGCATCAGCCGCTCCGCCACCGTGTCCCCCGGGAAGATGAGGTCATACCCGCTGCGACCCGCCATCAGCTTGGCCTCCAGGGTCTCGCTGCTGTCCATCACGTCGTAGATGACCCGGATCCCGGTCTCCCGGGTGAATTCGCTCAGGGTATCGGGGGCGAAATAATCGGACCAGTTGTAGAGGCGCAGCACCTTCTCCTCTGTCGCCTCCCCCGTCCCTTCTGCGGCCTGGGCCCCCAGACCCAGCAGCAGGGCCAGTGCCGTGGCTATCTTGGTGAGTGGGCTCATGATGGACGCCCTCCCCGATGGCTCTGCCCATCCAGGCTCAGCAAGGCGCCATACATCTCGGGGCGACGATCCCGGTAGATGCCCCAGGTCAGCCGCTCCTCGGCCATGGCGGCGAGATCCAGCTCCCGTACCAGCACACCCGGGGTATCCCTGTCCGCCTCGGCCAGCAGGGCCCCCTTGTGATCCGTGATGAAGGAGGAGCCATAGAAGCGCATCTGCAACTCGGGATCCCGGGTCGCCACCTCGCGTCCGATGCGGTTGGCGGCGATCACCGGCATGATGTTGGCGGCGGCGTGGCCGCGCTGGGTCAGCTGCCAGTGATCCCGGGAATCGAGCCCCTCTGCCCCCGGCTCCGAGCCGATGGCGGTGGGATAGAGCAGCAGCTCGGCCCCCTGCAGCGCCATGGCGCGGGCCGCCTCCGGGAACCACTGATCCCAGCAGATGCCGACCCCGATGCGGCCAGCGGCCGTGTCCCAGACCCGAAACCCCGTGTCCCCCGGGCTGAAATACTCCTTCTCCTGATAGCCGATGGCGTTCGGGATATGGGTCTTGCGATAGACCCCGAGCAGGCGACCATCCGCATCCGCCATCGCCAGGGAGTTGAAGCAGGCGTTGCCCGCGCGCTCAAACCAGCTGATGGGCAGCACCACCCCCAGTTCCCGCGCCAGGGCCGAGAAGCGGCGCAACACCCGGCTCTGCTCGAACGACTCCGCCAGCGCCAGATGGCCGTGGTATTGCTCGATGCAGAAATAGGGGGTGGCGAAGAGCTCCTGCAACAGCACCAGGTTGGCCCCCCTGGCGGCGGCGTCCCGTACCAGGCTCTCCGCTGTGTCCAGATTGCGCTCCAGCTCCCAGCTGCAAGCGAATTGTGTGGTGGCGACAACGATCTTGCTCATCCGGATACCCTCCCTGACACGCGTTCCCGCTGACAGGCGAACTGCATGGTTGCGACGACCTTGTTCATGAATCTCTCCTCCCTGATCCCGTCATGAGGCCTCGCAGACGCCTGACGAGGCCGCTCCAAACGCTTACCCCTGCACCGGCCAGGCCGGCTGCTGCTGGGTGATGCAGTGAATGCCGCCCCCGCCGTGGGCCAACTGGTTGATGCGCACCGGCACCAGCTGCCTGTTCGGGAAGGCGCGCCTCAGCACCTCCCCCGCCGCCTCGTCCGCGCTTACGCCGTAGGCGGGCATGATGATGGCGCCGTTGGCGAGGTAGAAGTTGGTGTAGGAGGCGCAGAACACCTCCGCCTCGGCGTCCACCGCCTCGCTCGCCTCGAACAGCTCGAGGCACTCGAAGGAGCGACCTCTCGCATCGGTGGCCAGGGCCAGGGCTCGGCGGTTCTCCCGCACCACGCGGCCATAGGTGGAGTGCCCGTCCAGGGTGGCGTCCACCAGCAGGTGGCCGGGGCGGCTGAAGGCGCAGACCCCGTCCACATGACCGTCCGTCATGTCGCCGGTGACGTGGTCCGGATCCCCCGGCAGCCAGATAGTCTTCTCGATGCCGAGCAGGCGGCTGAAGATCCGTTCGATCTCCACTTTGGTCATGCCGGGGTTGCGGTTGCTGTTGAGCAGCACCGACTCCGTGGTGATCAGGGTGCCCTCCCCATCCACATGGATGGCGCCCCCTTCGTTGGCGAGGAAGCTGCCGATGCACTCCAGCTCCAGGCTGTTGAGAACGCGCCGCGCCAGCCCCTCATCCAGACCGTGGGCCGACTTGCCGCCCCAGGCGTTGAAACGCCAGCTGATCCCGGCGGTGCCAAGCTCGGGATGGCAGATGAAGGTGGGGCCGGAGTCACGGCACCAGCTGTCATCCACCGGCAGGGGAATGAAGCGCACCCCGTCGCCGCACAGGGCGCGAGCCTCCGCCTGTGCGGCGGGATCCACCACCAGGTTCACCGGTTCGAAGCGGGCGATGGCATTGACCACCCGCGCGAAGTCCTGCTGGACCTGGGGCAGGGTTACGCCCCAGCCGTTTTCCCACAGCGCCTTGTTGTGCGGCCAGACCATCCAGGTCGCCGCGTGCCGGCACCACTCCGCTGGCATGAACCAGCCCACAGCCCTCATTCCCTGCTCGCGCATCTCAGCCTCTCTGATTAGGTACTATTAAGGTTATTGACGATGGGAATAGACTATTCTCCCCGTTGATGGGTAACAAACGATCGATTTTCGATAAAAGTGATAAGTGGAGCTAATCAATGATGTTCAAACACTGGCCCCCTCTCAACGTGCTGCGCGGCTTCGAGGCGGCGGCCAGGCTCGGCAGCTTTCATCAGGCAGCCCAGGAGCTGCACCTCACCCAGTCTGCCATCAGTCAGCAGATCCGCTCGCTGGAGGAGCTGCTTGGCCAGCCCCTGTTTCACCGCCAGGGACGTTCCGTCGCCCTGACCGACGCGGGCCAGGATCTGCTGGAAACGACCCAGCAGGTGCTGCTGCAACTGGCGGTGGGAATACAGCGCCTCGAGCAGTACCGCAAGCCGAACCAGCTGGTGCTCAACACCAGCACCACCATCGCCCGCCTCTGGCTGCTGCCCCGGCTGGCCGACCTTCACCGTCAGCATCCGGGCATCGATCTCTGGCTGTTCACCAGCGACGACACGCCGAACATGGCCGAACAGACCATCGACATTTCGCTGCGCTGGGGGCTGGCTCCCCAGGCGGAATGCCGCCATCAGCCGCTGCTGGCGGATCGGCTGCTGCCGGTGGCGAGCCCGGCCGTGCTGGCACAGCCCGCGCAGGAGCGCACCACCCTGCACGGGGAGCGGGAAATGGACTGGCACCACTGGACCCTCAAGGGCGGCGACGATCTGCACCTGCAGACCCAGGGGCTCAACTTCTCCGATCCCGGCTTGTTGCAGGATGCGGCCAGCGCCGGGCTCGGGGTGGCGCTGGCGAGCGAGCTGCTCTCTCGCGACGCACGCCGACAGGGGTGGCTGCTGCCCCTCTCGTCCCACCGGGTGGCCGGGCCGAACTGGAACATGCTGATCCATCAGGAGAGCGAAGGCAGTCCCCAGTGCCGGGCGGTGAGCCACTGGCTCCAGCAGCAGTTTGCTGCAGAGGCTGCCACCCGGGACCAGGACGCGACACTCTGAGAGCGGTCACTGAATCGGGGCGGCGAGGGTGATTAAATGGCCCCTTCCCTTTTGCCGGATATCGCCGTGACCATGCCATCCGTCCCCCAGCCCCTCTCGTCCTGGCCCGAGCACCTGCAGGCCTCCTGGCTGCGCTGTGCCCACCAGACCAGCGCGTCCCTCTGGCATCCTCCCCACTGCGCCAGAGGGCAGACCCTGGAGAGCCTGCGCCAGCGCAAACGGGACCTGCTCACCACCGGCGAGATGGCGCTGGAGGATCTCTACGAGTTCATGGAGGGGCGCCCCTGCGCCCTGCTGCTCACCGACGAGAGCGGTTGCCTGCTGGCCCAGACCGGCCACCCCGATACCCTGCAGGCGCTGGCGGCACTCGGTTTTGGCCCAGGCGCGTTTTTCAGCGAGGGACGCATCGGCACCAATGCCGTCAACCTGGCGGCCCTGGAGGGGGTGCCGCTCTGCGTCAGCGGCCCCCAGCACTTCAACCAGCGTCTCCACCCCTGGCACTGCTGTGCCAGCCCCGTCTACAACAGCACCGGTCGCCAGGTGGCGATCGTGGCCCTGATCTGCCGGGTGGAAGAGGCCGCGCCGGGAGATCTCGCGCTCACCGTCAGTGCCGGCCGTGAACTGGCCAATCTGCTGCAGATGGAGCGCCTGATGCAGGAGTCCCAGCACCACTTGAGCGAGCTCTATGCCCTGCTGGATGGCATGGAAGACGGCGTACTGGCCTGGGATCCCCAGGGGCGGCTGCGCTACCTCAACGCCCTGGCGGCCAGTCGGCTGCAACTCGACCCGGCTGTCTGCCTGGGTCAGCCCCTCGATCACCATCTGCTGATGCCCCAGCGCCTGCGTCTGGCCATCGCGGAGATGACCCCCCTGAGCCATGTGGAGGTGACTCTGGAGCGGCGAGAGACCCGGGGCGAGGCCTTCATCGACGCCCTGGTGAGCCTCAAGCCCCTGCCGGGGCCGGACGGGGTCAGCTTCATCGTCCTGCTCCATCCCACCGATCGATTGCGCGCCATTCATCAACTGCGCCAGACGGTGCCCGAGCTCTCCGCCCTGGTGGGGGAGTCGAGCGCCATGCGCAAACTGCTGCGCCACGCCCGCCAGGCGGCCAGGGGACAGGGCCCCGTCCTGCTGCGAGGGGAAGAGGAGGTGGGCAAGGCCCAGCTGGCGGAGGCCATCCACTTTGGCAGCGAGCGAGCCGCCGGCCCCCTGGTCATCTTCAACTGCCAGGCATGGCCGAGGGAGCGGATGGCGCTGGAACTCATGGGGTCCGACGAGGCGGGGCAGGAGCGGGCAGGCAAGTTCGAGCTGGCTCACGGTGGCACCCTGGTGCTGGAGCAGATGGAGTGCCTGCCCGCCCCCATGCAGGCCGCCCTGCTGCAACTGCTCAAGACGGGGCGCATCCAGCGCTTCGACTCCGCCCGCATCCTGCCCCTCAGGGTGAGGATCATCGCGACCAGCAGCGCCCCGCTGGAGCAGCGGGTGCAGGAGGGGGAATTCGGTCGCCAGCTGCTCTATGCGCTGCAAGGGTGCGAACTCTGGCTGCCGAGCCTGCGGGAGCGCAGCGCCGATCTGCCCGGCCTCATCCGCCAGCACCTGACGGTGCAGGGAGGCGAGCCGGGGCGCCAGTTCACCCCTGACGCCCTCGATTGCCTGCTGGCCTACCCCTGGCCCGGCAACCTGGGGGAGCTGCGCAGCGCCATCGAGTACGCCCTGCTGCATTGCAGTGAGGCACAGATCCCGCCCCGGGCGCTCCCGGCCGCCATCCGCCAGGGCCATTGCCTGCTGGCGGACGAGGTGGTGGGACAGCCGCTGCTCACCTTGGCGGAGCTGGAGCATCAGGCGATCCTGCGGGCCGCCCGTGCCAGCAAGGGCCAGGTCAGCCAGATGGCGCGCCAGCTCGGGATCAGCCGCACCACCCTCTGGCGGCGACTCAAACTGCTCGACATCGATCCCGCCGACTACCACCACTGACCAGAACTCCCCTCAAAAAAAGCGGGCCCCGTCGTGACGGGGCCCGGATGGGGGAATGTTTCAGTCGCCGAAGCGATCCCGCGCCAGTTGCTGGAAGCAGCTCAGCGCCGCCCCGGCATCCTCCCCTCGCGCCAGCAGGATGAGCCTGTCCCCCTGGCGCACATCGAGCATGGCGAGCCGGCTCAGGCTGCGGGGATTCGCCTCTTTCTCCCCCTTTTGCAGCCTGAGTTCAGCGGCAAAGGGCTTGAGTGCCGCCACCAGCCGGGCGGCGGGGCGCACATGCAGGCCGTGGGGATTCTCCACCACCACCTCGCAGCGCAGCCAGCCGTCGTCGGCAACAGGGGCTGCCTCCGTGGTGGCCTGCGCCGCACTGGCAGGCAGCATTCCCTGTTTCGGGCCCAGGGCGCCAAGCGCCTCGGCGGCTACCTCATCCAGCGTCAGGCCTGCGCCAGCGGCCACCACGGCGGCCAGAGTGCCCTCGACCAGCGGGGCGGGGCTGAGCCGCACCCGGGCGCTCAGCTCGGGGGGCAGCAGCTCGAGGGCGGTCTCGGCGCTCAGGAGGGCGCTGCCCAAGTCCATCAGCACCAGCACCCCGCTGCCGTCATCCGCCTCTTCCATCGCACTCATCACGGCGATGGCGTCGGTGCCGATGGGATGGGCGGGGTCATCGACCCCGGCCGCCAGCAACAGTTTCGCCGGGCTGCCCAGCTGATCGGCCAGGGCTTTCAAACCGGCCGCCAGCTGGGCGCTGTGAGAGACCACTACGATGCCGATCATGTTTACAACCTCGCTCTGTCACGCAGGGCGGTCAACAGCAGCAGGGTCGAGGTGGCCCCCGCATCCTGATGGCCGATGCTGCGCTCACCAAGATAGCTGGCGCGCCCCTTGCGGGCCTGCATCTGGATGGTGGCCTCGGTGCCAGCTGCGGCGGCAGCCACCGCCTTGTCCAGCGCCTCGGGGAGCGGCAGGCCCTGTTGTTCCGCCTGCTGCAGGGCAGCCAGAGCGGGCCACCAGGCGTCGCACATGGTCTTGTCACCCGGCTCGGCGCGGCCACGGGAGACGATCCCCTCCACCCCGTCGCTCAGCATCTTGCCGAGCTGGCCGAGGGTCAGGCTCTGGCAGGCATCGCTGCTGGCCGCCGCCCGGATGAAGAAGGTGCCGTAGAGGGGTCCGCTGGCGCCGCCGACCGAGGAGAGCAACGTCATACCGGTGGTTTTGAGCACCTGGCCGATGTCCTTGTCCGCCACCGCGGGCAACTTCTCCGCCACCTTGGCAAAGCCGCGCTGCATGTTGAGGCCGTGGTCGCCGTCGCCGATGTCGGTATCCAGCGCCGTGAGGTAGTCACGCTGCTCGGTAAAGATGTGCTCGCAGTCGAGCAGCCAGTTGACGATCTGATACTTGTTTAACATGAATATTCCTCAGCAGCCGCGCCGCAGGGCCGGGGTGTGAACGGGGGCATCCCACAGGGTCATCAGCTCGTCATCCACCTTGAGCAGGGTGATGGAGATGCCGGTCATGTCGAGAGAGGTACAGTAGGGGCCGATGAGGTTGCGCACCAGATGAATGCCCGCCTCTTCGCACAGGGTGGCGAGGCGACCATAGACGCCGTAGAGCTCGGAGATGGGGGTGCCGCCGAGGCTATTGACCAGGACGATGACCCGGTCACCCCCATTGAGCGACTCGATAAAGGTGTGCTCTTCCTGCCAGCTGCCGGTGGTTCTGTCCCAGTGGCGCAGGGTGCGGCCATAAGGGCTGTTGTCGGTCAGCTCCTTGAACATGTCGTCCACCAGGGCGTTGAGGTCGGTGAAGGGACGGCGCTCGATACCGGGTTCGCCGTGAATGCCCACGCCGAACTCCACCTCGTTGTCCGCCAGGGTGAAGGAGGGTTTGCCGGCAGCAGGCACGGTGCAGGCGTGCATGGCCACGCCTATGGTGCGGCTCTGGTTGTTGATGCGGCGGGCCAGCGCCTCACAGCGCGCCAGATCGTAGCCCGACTCGGTGGCGGCACCGACCAGCTTCTCGCACAACACTGTCGTGGCAACCCCGCGGCGGCCAGCGGTGTAGAGGCTGTCCTTCACCGCCACGTCGTCATCGATGAGGGCGAAGCCCACCTTGACCCCGTCACCGTGCAGCAGCTCGACCGCGGTCTCGAAGTTGAGCACGTCGCCGGTGTAGTTCTTCACCAGAAACAGCACGCCGGCGCCGCCGTCGACGGCCTGACCGCACTCGTACATCTGATCCGGGGTCGGGGACGTGAAGATCTCGCCGGGGCAGGCACCATCCAGCATTCCTTTACCCACCAGGCCACCGTGCATGGGCTCGTGGCCGCTGCCGCCACCGGAGACCAGCGCCACCTTGCCCGTCACGGGGGAATCGGCGCGGGTGATGTAGTGGGGTTCGATTCGCACCTTGAGCTCGGGGTGGGCAGCGGCCATCCCCATCAGTTGTTCACGGACCACGGCATCGACAGCATTGATCAGCTTCTTCATGGCTCACTCCTTGGCTTGCCACCATACGGGTGGACAGATGGTTGATGCAGCCAGTCTAGCGAGCCATAGGGGGATAAAAATGACAGGGATTTCGGTTCGGATCTGAAACAACAAACGAAGCCTGACGTTTCAATCTGAAACGAGCGGATGGGGAAGATCCGGGAAAGTGTTAGCCGCCTCACAGCCATGAAAAAGGGCCCCGCAGGGCCCTTCTCGATAGCGTGAGGATTAGATGGCCCAGCCACCGGCGTAGAAGATCACCAGGGCCACGGCGATGATGACGGTGCCGATGTTGAGCTTCTTCCACTCGGCGGCAAACAGGCGGCCGACCACCAGGGCCACGAAGCCTAACATGATGCCGGTGACGATGTTGCAGGTGAGCACGATGAAGACGGCGCACAGCATGCCGGAGAGGGCATCGACCGAGTCGTTGAAGTCCAGCTTGGTGACGTTGCCCAGCATCAGCAGGCCCACATACATCAGGGCCGGTGCGGTGGCGTAGGCCGGTACCAGATAGCTCAGCGGGGAGAGGAAGATCATCAGCAGGAAGAGCACGCCGACCAGGGTGGCGGTCAGACCTGTCTTGCCGCCGGCAGCTGTCCCTGCGGCGGATTCGATGTAGACGGCTGCCGGAGCACCACCTACCACGCCCGCCACCATGCTGCTGACGGAGTCCGCAGTCAGGGCCTTGCCACCGCTGATGATGTGACCACGCTCGTTGATGAGGCCAGCCTGACCAGCCACGGCACGGATGGTGCCGGTGGCGTCAAACACGGCGGTCATCACCAGCGCCAACACGGTCGGAATCACCACCGGATTGAGGGCGCCCAGCAGATCCATGCTGCCCACCAGGGAGCCATTCTCGCCACTCAGGCTCGGCATGGCGAAGAAGCCCTGCCAGGTCACTTTCGGATCGAAGATGAGGCCGAGGATGGAGATGGCGATGATCACCATCAGGATACCGCCCGGCACCTTGCGGCGCTCCAGGCCGAAGATGGCAGCCAGACCCAGCACCGTCATGATGACCGGGAAGGCAGTGATCTCGCCGAGCTGCACCGGCAGGCCAGCCCCTTCATTCTTGATCACCATGCCGACCCCGTTGGTGGCGATCAGCAGCAGGAACAAGCCGATACCGATGCCGGTACCGTGGGCGATGCCGGAGGGAAGGTTGTCCAGGATCCACTGGCGCACGCCGGTGACGCTGATCAGGGTGAACAGCACCCCCATCAGGAAGATGGCGCCCAGCGCGACCGGAATGCTCAGCCCCTGACCCAGCACCAGGCTGAAGGCGGTAAAGGCGGTGAGAGAGATGGCACAACCGATGGCCATCGGCAGCTTGGCCCAGAGCCCCATCAGCAGGGAGCCGAAGGCGGCGATCAGACAGGTCGCCACAAACACCGGGCCCTGCTCAAAACCGGCTGCGCCCAGCATGTTCGGCACGACGATGATGCTGTAGACCATCGCCAGGAAGGTGGTCAACCCGGCCAGCAGCTCCTGTCGCACCGTGCTGCCACGCTGGCTGATGGAGAAATAGGAATCCAGAAACCCGCCATTGCCGGCGCGGGCCGTCGTTTGTTGCGTTGCCATAGTTCATCCTGAAAGTGTGAAGGAAATCGTTTGCTTTCTGGCGCGCAAAATAGCAAGAATTTGACGAGATTGCAGCGGATAAGCCCCCATTTCCCCGAAGTTTTTCATAAAAAGGCTCGTTGGAGGCCTCATTTTCCATGAGAGCGGCCCATCCCAAGCTTCTACACTCTTAGCTAGCCACGTTCCCATCTACCGGAGAGAAGCCCATGCACACAGGCAACCTGCTTGGCCGGATCCCCTCCCCCCTGCCCAGTGAAGTGTTCGCGGATCTGGTCAGTACCAACAATGTTCGTATCGAGCGCATTCTCTCCCAGGGGCAGCAGACCCCTACCGGAGAGTGGTTCGATCAGGATGAACACGAATGGGTATTGCTGGTGCAGGGAGAGGCCATCCTGGTCTTCATCACACCGGATACCGGGGTACAGGAACGCGTCCATCTGGGGCCGGGGGATTACATCAACATCCCGGCGCACCTTCAGCACCGGGTGGAGTGGACCCATCCGACCGAGACAACCGTCTGGCTCTGCGTCTATTACTAGCAAGCTCACGGCTCAAGAAGGCAATGCTTCTGCTGCGAAGATCGAAGAGGAGACCGTGGAGACTAAAAAAAGCCCAGTCTGTCGACTGGGCTTCTTGTTAGTGGCATAACGGACGCAGAGACGGACAAAGTCCGGCTCAAGCACAAAGGACAACAGAGCGGGATCGAGTTGTCAGTGGCAAGTCGCAGCCCTGGTGGTAGCCTCTTGTTCCCTGAGCCCTTATCCAGACGCCAGAAAGCAAAAAGGCCTTCCCGATAGGGAAGGCCTTTCAATTTAGTGGCGGAGCGGACGGGACTCGAACCCGCGACCCCCGGCGTGACAGGCCGGTATTCTAACCGACTGAACTACCGCTCCGCATTCGGTTAGCTTTCGCTAAATCTTTTGCTGCTTGTTTGTGAGGTGTCATCCTCGCAGCCAGCCATGTGATTCTTCACATCACCGTTTAATTGGGTGCCTGGCAGTGTCCTACTCTCGCATGGCGAATGCCACACTACCATCGGCGCTACAGCGTTTCACTTCTGAGTTCGGCATGGGGTCAG
>NZ_JBFODC010000015.1:0-124938 GCF_040908105.1 Aeromonas sp. R7-2
GGTGTAAGAGGTATCCAACGACTTGGTGGTGTTCATCAAGTTACGCTGGGCGTTCAGTGATGAAGTGTTGGTGTTGATAAACATGGCCATAAAAGGTCTCTCCTGATGAACAAGGAACTGCGGGCCCTGTGTGTTGTGTCATACACAATCAGGTTCCCACCGTTCAGATGGACAGATTGAACGGTCTGTCTCATCTGGCGGGTCCTCTGTTTGAACGGACATCGGACCCGCAGTTGCGCAAATGTTGGTTTTCCGAACACCCCTCGATTTGCTTCATCTTCTGTAACGGCCTGCCTCTCAGAACCTTTAAAACAATTTATGCATACCAGGTCACTAAAGTGAGAAAGCGGAGCCTTGGTAGCCCATCGGCCACTTCATTTCCCCCTCCCTTGCTCCTCTCCCGCCTTTTTCATATCTGATGCCATAAATTGGCATGGGTTGTGCAGTGTTTTCTGTGTCGCCATTTTTTCGGCGCCCATAAAAAAGGCCGACAATGTCGGCCAAAGAAGAGCTTACGCTCAGGAGAACAACCTCGAGGGTGACAGAGTGAACGATCTGCGCAACACTCGAGGGGTATACCAATAAGAGAACTTCTCTTTCGATAGAACAAGGCGTAAATCCGAACACCCCATTGTTCCATCTTGTTTACCAGGGCGGCCTGAACAACCGCCCTTTTCTTTTTCTCGGCATCAGGACCTTAGTTCTGCAGCAGGGAGAGTGCAGACTGGGGACGCTGGTTGGCCTGGGCCAGGATGCTGGAAGCCGCCTGTTGCAGGATGTTCTGCTTGGTCATGTTGGCGGTCTCGGTCGCAAAGTCTGCATCGCGGATACGGGAGCGAGCGGCAGAGACGTTTTCCGAGATATTAGCCTGGTTGCGAATGGTGGAGTCCAGACGGTTTTGCACCGCACCCAGTTCGGCACGCTTGCTGTCGACCACGGTCAGCATGGAATCAACCGCCGCCAGCACGTTTTGGGCGTTGGTCTGGGTACTGATGCTGATACCGCCAGCAGCAGCTCCGTTAGTGAAAATGGCATCGACCGCAAGGGTACCACCACTTGCTGCCGTTACCGTGGTGTTCGCTGCCGCTGCGATTCCAGAGATACTGAAACCGTTGGCCTGACTCAGGCTGAAGCTGATGGTTTGGTTGGCATCAGCACCTACTTGGAAAGTACCGCTAAATGAACCATCAAGCAGCTTGGTCCCTGCAAAGGTGGTTGCAGTGGAGATACGGTTGATCTCGGCACCCAGCTGATCCACTTCTTTTTGCAGGGCTTCACGATCCTTGGCGGAGTTGGAACCGTTGGCGGATTGTTGAGCCAGGGTACGCATGCGTTGCAGCATACCGGTCACTTCATCCATCGCCCCTTCAGCAGTCTGAGCAAGGGAGATGCCGTCGTTGGCGTTGCGGTTGCCCTGGTCCAGACCGTTGATCTGGGAGGTCAGACGGTTGGAGATCTGCAGACCTGCCGCATCGTCTTTGGCGCTGTTGATGCGCAGGCCGGAGGCCAGACGGGTGTAGGAGGTATCCAGGGATTTAGTGCTGTTCATCATGTTACGCTGAGCGTTGAGCGATGAAACGTTGGTATTGATATACAGACTCATGATTTTTCTCCTAAGCTATTAAAATTTAACTTTAATTCACTCAGGCTTTATTGTGTTTTGTGCCTGATATGTTTAGTTAACGGCGCCTTTTCACAAGACTTTAATTTCTTTTTTCTGCCTTTCTGGCAGTAATCGCCGCCTAACCTATATATCGGCCTCTATTCCTCACCCTTGAGAAAAAAATCGGGATTTTTTGTCACCTGACAGCCCGCCCCCCGGGCCATAGTGGCCACAGCCCGCATCAGACAAGGCGGGAGCGTGATCTTCACCCAGCCTTCAGAAACCGGCGCTGGCTCCCACTTTTGCACGCCAGCATTGCTCATCCCCACACCTTGCCCCTAAAATCGCCGCCCCATCATCTATTGGACGTGAGTTGTTCTCCATGCAGACACTGGTTGAGCAGATTGTTTACATCAGCGACATGTTTGGTACTGCGGTATTCGCGTTTTCGGGCGTACTGGTGGCGGGCCGCCTCAGGATGGACGGTTTCGGTGTCATGGTGCTGGCGGCGGTTACCGCCATCGGGGGGGGCACCATCCGTGACATGATCCTGGGGGCAACCCCGGTCTTCTGGGTACGCGACCCCCTCTATATCTGGGTGGTCATTGCCACGGCGCTCATCGGCATGTGGATGGTCAAACTGCCCCGCCGCATGCCCTGGTATGTGCTGCCGGTGGCAGACGCCTTCGGGTTGGCGCTCTTTACCGTGATCGGGGCACAAAAAGCCCTCAACTTTGGTACATCTGGGCTTATCGCCGTATTGATGGGCACCATGACAGGGGTCGCTGGGGGCATGATAAGGGACGTGCTGGCCCGGGAAGTGCCCATGGTGCTGCAAAAGGAGATCTACGCCACCGCCTGCATTCTGGGCGGCATCCTCTATACCTTGTCGCTGGAGGTCGGGGTAGACAGGGTCAGCGCCATGCTCATCAGCATGCTCGGGGTGTTTGGTCTGCGGGTGGCGGCCATCTACTGGCACCTCTCCCTGCCCACCTTCTCGCTGCAGCGCAACTGAGAAGCCTCAGAGTGGGCGAGATCCCATCCCGGCAGGGACAAGATTGAACCAAGCCGGCTTTTCTGTTGTCATACAGGGGTCGTTTCAAGCCGGAAAACCTCATGCAAAAACTTGGGCTCATTACCACGCTTGTTCTGATGATGGTGGCAGCGGCTCATGCGGGGGCACAGGCCCTGTTCGGGCGTCTGGCATCCACCCCGGTACAGCAGTTCAACCAGCAGATCCGTCAGGCGAGCAGCAGTCAGCAAGGCTGGGTCAACGACTATCGCGAAGTGGCTCGCCGCTTCGTCGGCCATAAAGATGTACCCACCCGTATCCATGCTCAACAGCTGGACAACGATCTGGTACTCTCGGTGGCTCTTGATGGCCAGCGTAGCGACATGCTCTACATCCTGACCCTGTTTCGCAGCAACAACCTGTGGCAGATGCGTCAGGCCGAGATGGGCTGGCGCTGTCAGGGTCAGGAAACCTTCACCCCGGTCCCCTGCCCCTGAGCATCTACCTTCATCCGAGTGAAATAAAAAATCCGGCGCCTTGGCCGGATTTTTTATACGCGTCTTGCCGTCACATCACGGACGGTAGACCTTGACGTTGGCAAAACCCTTCTCTTTCAGGTAAAGCGCCTGCAGTTTGCTCATCACGCCACGATCGCAATAGAGCAGGTAGGTCTTCTCTTTCGGCAGGTCACCAAAGGCGGTGGCCAGCTTGAAGAAGGGGATATGCATGATCTCGCGCCCTTCCACCACCAGCGGCTTGTCGTCATGCTCCTCCATGGAGCGAATGTCCAGGATCACCTCGTCGTCACCGCTCTCGGCGGTGGTCTCCACCTCCTGCACCTCGGCGGCGGTCTCTTCACCGATGCGACGAATGTCGAGGTAACGGGCCTCGGCCACCACCTTGTCCAGAATGGCAAAGTCGAAGTTCTCCTCTTCCGCCTCGATGCGGGAGAGCTCGGCCTTCACGGTCGGCTTCTTGGAAATCACGCCGCAATACTCCGGCATGGTCTCCGCGAACTCCAGGGTACCGATGCGGCGGGCTTCGCTGATGATGTCCGGCTTGTCCCAGGTGATGAGCGGGCGCAGGATCACCTTGTCGGTCACCCGGTCGATGACGTTCAGGTTGGTGAGGGTCTGGCTGGAAACCTGGCCAACGCACTCGCCGGTCACCAGGGCCGGGATCTGGAACTCGTCGGCCACCTTGGCAGCGGCACGCATCATCATCCGCTTGAGCACCACCCCCATCTGGCCGTTGTCGATCTTCTCGAGGATCTCGGCCACCACGGGCTCGAAGTCTACCGCGGTGAAGCGCACCCGGTGGGAGGAGCCGAAACGGTTCCACAGGTGATAGGCCACCTGCTTGACGCCAATCTCGTGAGCCGCCCCACCCAGATTGAAGAAGCAGTAGTGCACCCGGCAGCCGCGCTTGATGAACTGGAAGGAGGCGACACCCGAGTCAAACCCGCCGGAGAGCAAGCTCAGCACATCTTCCTGGGTGGCGATGGGCATGCCGCTCAGCCCCTGGTGGATGGCGCTGACGATGAAAA
This sequence comes from Aeromonas sp. R7-2, assembly GCF_040908105.1. Taxonomy (NCBI): domain Bacteria; kingdom Pseudomonadati; phylum Pseudomonadota; class Gammaproteobacteria; order Aeromonadales; family Aeromonadaceae; genus Aeromonas; species Aeromonas sp. R7-2. Next base: position 4,162 of record NZ_JBFODC010000015.1, read on the forward strand.
GCTCCTCGCCATCGATCTCGAGGTTGATCTTCACATCCGGGTTCTTGAGGCGCACACCGTTGCTCACGCAGTGCTGGTTCAGACCGCCGCCCACGTAGCGTTCAATCTCCAGCGAGGAGAATTCGTGCTTGCCGTGGCGCTTGGCACGCACGCAGAAGGTCTTGCCCTCGAGCTGATCACCCCAGACGGCTTTCACCTGCTCGAAGATGTCGTGCAGGTCGGTAAACTTGCTGGCCTGCACCTCGAGGAAGGCCTGAATGCCGGGGATGCAGGCCAGGGCTTCGATGGCTTGCTCGCGGAACTGGTCATTGCGGGAGCTCACGATCAGCTTGTCCCAATCCATCCGCACCCGGGCATCGTCGTCAAAGCGGCGCAGGACATTGCGGATATTGCCCTGCAGGATCTTGATAAAGCGCTGGCGAACCGACTTGCTCTTGATGGTGATTTCAGGGAACAGCTTGATAATGAACTTCATGGTAATGACTCGGGTGGCCTTGATTTAAGGGCGCGAATTATATCAGAACTTTGTGACCAGCGCCTACTGCATGAGCGGCCGCTCACATTCCCCCACGCAAAGTTTGCCGCATCCGGGCAATCATGCGTATATTCCCACCCCTGCATCCTGGCAACACAGCATCCATGAAAACCCATATCTACTACCCCGGCATGGAGGTACGCGACGAGCTCTGGCTCAAGTTTGCCCTGCTCTATCTGGAGCGGCTCGCCTTCGTCTTCACCGTCAGTGAGAAGAGCGGTCTCACCGCCCTGCTGGAGACCCTGCGCCAGCAAACCGACCTGCTGGCCGAGCCGCCACAACCCGCCTTCTTCGCCCATATCACGCCCCAGGTGGAGAGCCAGATTGCCGGCCTGGTCGCCCCCGATTTTGTCCGCCACAAGGTGTTTGGCAACAGGGAGCTGATCGCCCGCTGGCGTTCAGCCCCCAACCACGACTGCTTCTGCCCGGCCCAGGCGGGACTGGAGCGGCTGCACGGGTTTTGTCTGACCCACGGCTTTGCGACGCAGGATGAAGGGGGGATCAGAATGGCGCGCCGCTTTGCCAACCTGCTCTCCATGCGCCTCGCCCGTGAGTGGGCACTCGCCAATGACGGGGCGCTGATTACCGATCACGACTATCTCGACCGCCTGCTCCACCTGCTCGAATCTCGCTACCACAATCGCGGCGGTCAGGATTGCTTCCACCTCGAGATCCCGCTGCAAGTGCCCACTCACCTGGCCGACATCCCGTTTGCAGAGCTCATTGCCCTGCGGGGGCGAAGCGGCTTTCGTCAGCAGCTCGCCGAGTTCCATCAGGCCCTCGATGCCCTGCTCGCCATGCTGGGCAGCGGCTACGCCGAACCCGCCGTGTTGACCCGCTTCGAGCAGGCCCAGCAGGGGTTCACACCCTTGCTGGGACCCGAGACCGTTACCCTGCCGCTCACCACGCTCGTCAGTACTGGCTTACCGGCCATGGCGATGATCCACCACCTCAAGGGGAGTCACCCACAGAGCAACCTGGTGTTTCATCCCATCAAGAAGAGCCACTTCCACCAGCGCAAGAGCCGGCATTTCTTCACCCGGCTGGGGCAGGTCAAGCCCTGACTCCCCGCCTCTGCCGGGGAATCGACAATCAACTGACGGCATCGGGACCATCACCGATGCCGTCAATATTCTGGCGCTCACCACGCCCTCAGGAGGGGGTTTCCAGCCGAAACTCGATGCGATCGCTGTTTCCCGCCTCATCCACCACCACCAGCTGATAGCGACCCGCCTTGCTCACTACTTGATCCCCGTCCCAGCGCAGCCGCTGGCCGTTGAGAAACCAGGCCGGCTTGCCGACACCGCCCAGCACCCTGGGCTGCAACCGATAGCGCTGACTGCGGATAAGGTTGCCCTCCCCCAGTGCCAGGATGCGGATGGGGGCCTGCTGCTCGGCGCTCTGCCCCTCCCCCGCGCAGCCCCTGGCAAGCAGCGCCTGACGCCGCTCGCCCGGTGAGCGCCATGGCTCCAGCGACAGCGGCCAGAGCGCTCTAAAAGCGGATTGTGCCGCATCGTGGCAGCGGGTCAGCGTCGGCTTGCCGTCGACAGTGAGCGCAATCTGGCGCAGCGGCGAGGGCCAATCCATGGGATCCGGCAAGGTGGGAGGGTCGCGCCCTTCCAGCAACCAGGCGCTCTGATGCTGCAAACAGGCCTCAGGCAGGGTCGCGCTCGTCTTGCGCCCCAGCGGCCAGCAAACTTCGGCCTCGCTCACCGTGTTGGGTTGTGCCGGCAGGGGGCTGTTGTCCGAGAGCCGCGAATAGACAGAGAGCAGCAGTGGCACTGCCGCACTCTGTCCATAAAAGCCGGGCATGGGGGTGCCATCGGGGCGCCCCAGCCAGACGCCGATGGTCCAGCGACTGGAGACCCCCATCGCCCAGCTGTCGCGATAGCCATAGCTGGTGCCGGTCTTCCAGGCCAGTCGATTGACCCGGCCGGTCGCCTCACTGGCAAAGGGCTGATCCGCGCGCCCCTGGGCGCTCAATATCTGCCAGATGATCCAGGCGGCCCCCGGGCTCAGCAAGGGGCGTGACACCGCCTGCTGCCCCGCCAGCCAGACCGGCATCGCCACCTGCCCCTGCCGGGTCAGCGAGCTGTAGAGCGCCACCAGCTGCTCGAGCCGAATGCCCGCCGCCCCCAGCGCAATGGCCGGATTGGGTTTGTCGGAAAGGGCCAGCCTCACCCCGGCGTTGTCGAGACGGCTGACCAGTTTGTCGGCCCCGAGCGCCTCCAGCACCTGCACCGCCGGCACGTTGAGGGATTGCTGCAGCGCCTGGGCGAGCGTCACCGGCCCCTGAAAGGCACCGGAGAAATTGGCGGGTCTATAGTCCGAGCCCAGCCTTGGCGCATCGGAGAGCAGGGAGGCCGAGTGCACCAACCCTTCGTCCATGGCCAGACCGTAGATGAAGGGCTTGAGGGTGGAGCCGGGAGAGCGGATCGCCTGCACCATGTCGAGATAACCGTGGCGGCGCAAATTGCCATACTCGGCACTTCCCACGTAGGCACGCACCGCCATGGTTCTGTTGTCTACCAGGAGCAACGCCGCTGAGGTTTGCTCGGGGAAGCGCCGGATATAGCTTGCCACCCGCCCCTCCAGCCAGCGCTGCAGATCGCCGTCGATGGTGGTGTGCACCAGCGCCCCGGCCTGATGGTCGGCGGCGAGACGGGCAAACAGCGGCGCCTCCATCGGCGTAAAGTGGCCGCGGGCCAGCACAGGCTCGATACGACCCTCCAGCCACACCTGTTCGGGCCAGACGCCCTGTGCCACCAGCCGCTGCATCACCTTGTCGCGGGCGGCGCGAGCCCGCTCGGGATGCCGGTCCGGCCGGTTGCGGCTGGGAGCCTGCGGCAGCACCGCCAACAGCGCCGCCTCGGCATAGGTCAGCTTGGCGGCGCTCTTGCCGAGATAGGCAAAACTTGCCGCCTGCACCCCCTCCAGATTGCCGCCAAACGGCGCCCGGTTCAGATAGACGGTGAGCAGGGTGCGCTTGTCGTAGTGCCACTCCAGCTGCAGCGCACGGGCCATCTGGCGCAGCTTGCCGGGCACGCTCCTGTGGTAGGGCTCGATAAGACGCGCCACCTGCATGGTGAGGGTCGAGCCCCCCGATACGGCGCGCCCGTAACGCAGCCACTGCCAGACCCCGCGCACCATGGCCACCGGATTGACCCCGGGATGACGCAAGAAGTAGCGATCCTCGTAGCCCAGCAGCGCCTCGATATAGCGGGGGGAGACCTGCTCCAGGGTCACGGGGTAACGCCACACCCCGCTGGTATCGGCAAAGGCGCGCAGCGGTCGCCCCTTCATGTCGAGCACCACCCGCGCGTAGGCAGGGTCGAGTGGCGGCGGCGGGAATAGTCGATCCAACGCCAGCAATGACAGGAGCAGTGCTACAACGCCCAGCACCGAGCAACTCAGCCAGCGTGGCAAACGGCCAAGCCAGCGCCAGCCAGCGCGGCCAGTGCGACCCAGGCTCAGCCAGCCACGCTGCCAGAAAGTGAGCGGGCGAACCCGCTCAAGGGAGGGTTTGTTACTCAGAGATACGCACCTCGTGGATATCCTCACCCACAGCCCGCAGCTCGGGCCGGTACATATCCTCCACCTGGGTCGGCGGCACCTGATAGCGACCCGGCGTTACCGCCCGCATCAGGTAGACCAGTTGTTGGTTGCTCCCTTCGCTCAGATCCAGCGCCGCCGTATAGCGGTCGTCGCGAAACTCCTGATGCTTGAGGTAGTCGTTCCACTCGCTCTGCCACGCCGGTTTCCCCTCAATGGAAAGCTCTTCCAGCTTGATGCTGTTGCCGAGGGCCGGGTTCTCCAGCTCGAAGCCAGCGGGCACCATCTCCACCAGCAGGGCATCGGGCACCGCCGATTCACTGCTGACGTTGAGCCGCACCACCACCAGATCGCCCACCTTCACCTTGGCGGGATCAAACGGCTGGCCGTCGCTATTGAACCAGCTGCGGGTTACGCTTATCCCCTGGCTCAGCCGGGTAGGAGCCTGCTCGGGGTAACCGATCAAGGTGCGCTGCACATAGAGGGATCCCTTGCCCTCGTTGGTGACGGTGCTCGCCGCCAGTGCCTCGGGGGCACCCTGCTGCAGCGGAGCCGAACCGCTCAGGGATCCACTGCCAAGAGAGGAGGTCACCCTGGCCTGCCAGTCGACGGCCGGATCGACGCGGGCGAGTCGCAGCAGGGCGAGCCGCTCTTGGGTGCTGAGCCACTGACGGTGAGCCAACGTATCGGCCACCTTGGCACTGAGGGCCGGCCAGCGCTCCGCAGCCAGCTTGTGCTGGCGCAGCAAGGAGAGCTCAAGAGCTTCATCGCGCAGCGGCGAGCCGTAATCCCCCAGATAGTCGTCCCCGCGCTCGGTCGCCAATGCCCGACTGAGGGCCTTGGCAGCGTTCTGCTCATCCCCCATGGCCGAGAGGGCCAGCGAGAGGTGGAGCAGCGGCAAACCTGAGCGGGCATGATCGGCCTGCTGCTCCCAGATAAGGCGCAGGGTAGCGAGTGGCGCCTTGCCCACCCGGGCCAGCACATAGGCGCTGTAGGCCTGATAGGCCAGCCGGCTGTGCTCGGGGGCACTGCTCCAGCGCTCACCATACTGACTGTCGGTGAGATAGCTCTGCAGCCGGTTCAGCGCCTGATTGAGCATCGCCTCCGGCACGGCGTCGCCCGCCTCCTTGCGCGCCAGCAGGTAGTCGGCGGCATAGGCAGTGAGCCATTGCTCCTCGTCGGAGCGACCATCCCAGAGGCCAAAACCGCCACTGGGCAGTTGCAACCGCTGCAGCCGTTGCAGCAGGGCGCGCTGCACGTCCGCCTCGCTCACCGCTTGCTTGCCCTCTGCGGGTTTGCTCCAGGCGGCCCGCTCATCGGCCGTGGTCAGCAAGTAAGGCCAGGCACGGGACAGAGTCTGCTCCAGACAGGCATAGGGGTAGTCAGCCAGCGCCTGCCACTGGGCTGCCGGATCCCAGGGGGGAGTGCCGGAGAGGCTGAGCAGCCCCTGCAGGTTGGCGCGATCCAGCCCGGTCAGCTCAGCTGGCGCAAAGCTCATCTGCTGGCCGGGAGCCAACATCTGATAGCGCTGGCGAGTCTCGGCCGGCCAGGGGGAGCGCAGCGGCAAATACCAGTCGCGGCTGATGGCAAAATCCTTGCCGCTGGCCGCCAACTGCAGGCTTGCCACGCCGCTCGCCCCGGTCACGGTGAGCGGCAGGGTCAGCCACTGCTCCTCGCCGTTTTTAAGGGAAAGGGTGCCGGGCAGCTCGCCATTTGCCTTGAGCCCGCCGTTGAGGGTCCAAGCAAGGGAGAGGGTCTGATCCTCGCCGCTCATGTTGCGCAGCTGCACCAGCGCACGGGTCTCATCCCCTCTGGCGCCAAAGCGCGGCCAGCCGATCTCGGCCACCAAGGGCGCCACCACCTTGACGGCACGCTCGGCCTCGCCGACTTGCTGTTCGTTCCAGGCCAGCGCCATCAGCGCCAGTTCGCCGTTGAAGTTGGGCAGATCAAGTGGGATCACCGCCTTGCCGCTCTCATCAAAGCTCACCTCGCCACTCCACAGTGCGGCGATCTCGACCCGGCTCTCCAGCGCACCACCCTTTTTCAGCGGCGCCCGATCGCCCCCGTAGTTGAGGCGGGCCAGCTTGCCATCCTGCGGCGGGATCACCTGGCCGTAGTTGTCGAACAAATCTTGGGCGAAGCGCTTGCGACCAAAGAAGATCTCGAACGGGTCGAGCGGCTGGTAGTCGCTGATGTTGAGCACGCCCCGATCCACCGCCGCCAGCACCACCCGCCCTTGGCTATTGGGGGTGGAGGTTGCGGTCACTTCCAGCCGGGTGAGCGGCACCGCTTTATCAGGCGCGCTCAGGGTGAGCGGCAGACGGCGCGCTTCCCGATCCAGGGTGAGCGGCACCAGACCGACCGAGCGCAGGCTCTGCACACTCTTTTGGCTCACCGGCTTTGAGTCACTGTCTGGCGCGGCGATCTGGGCCGAGATATGCAGATCATGACGCTGCCACTCGGGGCTGACCGGGATCTCGAACTCGCCGCGGGCATCCTTGGCATCGCCGCCGGCCCCCTTGAGCTCGATACGCTGCCACCAGCGCAGGCCGTCGCCATCTTCCACCAGCAGCAAGCCCTTGCCGGGTCGAGGGGCCACCAGCGTCACTTTGGCCTTCTCCCCGGCCTGATAGGCGCGCTTGTCGAGGGTGATGGCAATCTTGTCAGGCCGCGCCTGCTCGCCACCGCCGCCCCAGGCGTAACTGCCTATCTCCACCCGCAGGCTGGATTGATGGCCCTGACTGTTCTCCACCTCCAACCGATACCAGCCCGCCGCCAGTTGCAGCGTGAGCGGAGTCGGCCCCTTGCCATCCAGCTGCAGGGTCTGCTCCTGCTCCAGATAGGGCTGGCTGTTGAACTCGTACTTCCACCCCTCGCCATCGGCGTAGTGCCAGTAGTAGTCGCGGTATTCGTTGATGAGGCGCACCTTCACCGCCCCCGCCACCGGCTGGCCTTGCTCATCGAGGTTGAGGATCTGGAAGGGGAGCGGCTTGCCCCCCTCTACCCGATCAGCCACAAAATCGGCCTTGAGCGCCGGCCACTGGCTGCCCGCGGGCCAGCCATACTGAGTGCGGCTGCGATTGACGGCGCGGCCACCGGGCTCGGCGAGCGACACCCGATAGGCCACCTCCAGCGGCCCGAGGGCGCGCACCCCATCGAGTTCATCAGCAAGCGAAAAAGTCCCCTGCCCCTGCGCATCGAGGGTGAGATTGAGAGGCTCGAGATCCTTGCCCTGCTCGGCGAGCAGCACGTCACCCAGAGTGAACTCCTGCCACTGAGTAAAAGGCATGGTGGCGCGGCTGATCTTTACCTCCGCCTTGGCCTTGGTGGCACTGGCCGGCGCGCCGTAGAGATAGTCCCCCTGCAGTGGCAGGCTGAGGGCGGCGTCCAGACTCGTCACTTCCCCATCCGGCCCCTTGCCAAGCTGCAGTTTGAGCCGCTCCGGCAGAAACTCCTCCACCAGAAAAGGCCACTCGAAGCGACTACCAGCAGCGGTCTTGAGGTTGATGGTCCAGCGCCCGAGCGGCGCATCGTCCGGCAGACGCAAGCCGTAATGGGCGGCGCCCAAATTGTCCGGCAACAGCCGTTTCTGTTCGAGCAGTTGGCCGTCCGGCTGCTTCACCTCCAGCTCTACCGCCATGCCCGGCAGCAGCTGGCCATCCTGCCCCTTGAGCAGGATCTCGCTGTCGAGCCGCTCGCCGGGGCGATAGAGATCGCGCCCGCTAAAGAGATAAAGCTGCTGGGCCTGCCAGGGCTGGGTGCCGAGATCGAAGGTAGAGAGATCGAGCGCCGCCCCATCGAGGCGCAGCACCGCCAGATGATTGCCCTGTTCAGCCAGCAGCAAGCGAGCCCCCTGCACCTGATCGAAGCGACGATGGCCCTGCGGATCAGTGGTTTGCACCTGCAGCCGGTTGCCCTTCTCGTCGAGCAGGGAGAGCTGCACATTCTTGAGCGGGTCGGCGCTGGCCAGGGAGCTGACGAACACCTCCAGCTGATCGCGGTAACGGCGGGCACTGAGCCCCATGTCGCTCACCGCAAAATAGGTGGTCTCCTTGCGCCAGTCATAGTTGCCTAGGGGCGACATCACCGCAAAGTAGACGCCGGCCTCCGCCAGCTGCGGCTCCTTCACATTGATAAGGCGAGTCTCGCGCCGGTTGGCATCGAGCTCCAGCGCATAGCGGCCGCTGAACACCCGCTTGGCCCGCTTGGTGATCTGTTCAAGCTCCCAGTTGCCCATGCCGGCACCGGGGCGATACTCGGCCAGGAAACGGGGCAGGTATTCGGCATCGACCCGGAAGAAGTCGATATTGACCTCGTCCACGTTGACCGCGCTGATGGGCAGGCGCAGCTCGTCGCGCAGCGGCAATACCATGCCACTGGCGGTAAAAGAGGCTCCCGCCTCCAGCGGCCGGGTCTTGAGAGTCCAGCTCTGGGGGGATGGGCCCAGCCCCGCCTTGAGGCTCACCTCATAGCTTTTATCGGGCTGAACGTTCGGGAAATAGAGGGTGCGGCCATCGTCGGCGAGGATCCACTCCCCCTGCACCTGCTTACCCCCCTCACTGACCCCGAGCCAACTCTGCCAGTTTGCCTTGGGCACCAAGGGGTCGGAGAAAACCAGCGCCAGTGCCGGGGCATCGCGATATTGACGGGCATTGGCTTGCACGACTGAACTCGGCGCCCCGGCCTCCTGCCGGGCCATCGGTTCTGTCGTCGGCACCTGGCTGGCAGGCTTGTCGGGGCCGCAACCAGCCAGCAGCAGCGCCGCCAGCCAGGCCACACGGGGAAGACGAGTCACGGGGCAGGAGAGAGAGAGGTGCATGGTGTTCATCCCGGGTTGGATCGCCGCAGCGCAGGAGCCAATAGAATAAAGCGTCACTCCCGGGAACACCAACTGCCATATCGGGCGGCATCGGCCAACAGAAATGGGCGCATCGCCTCGGACGGGAGCGCGACGCCCCGTGAAGCGCGAGGTTTATTCGAGGCCCCGTATGCGATGTCCTGTTCCATGAAAGGGGATTGTCGTGATTTTCTGAACCCAGGCTAAACCGGGCACCACTGTTCACTTGTGCGTGATCGGGCCATTCATTATTCTCGGCCCTGCTCAACACAGGCCTTCCAATCAACGACATATCAAGCAGATAAATATTTTTTAAGCCTTGAACACCTGTGCCATACATAACGTGCAGGTGCGCTTGATGTATGCCTCAACCATTGAAAACAAACTTATTAATTGTCCATCGACCAGAATGCCGACCTTGAGTTCACACAGGGTCAGCGGGGTCATGCATCCATCCCTCTCTGGAGTCATATCAGCATGGAAAATAACGATCTGTCCCTCGTCGAAAAAAGATTGGTTGCCCGATTCCTGGACATGTTCATCAAATTTGGCCTTATTCTGGCGCTGGGGTCGTTCTGCTTCACCGTGTTCTCCCCCTTCATGAACATGATGCTGTGGGCCCTGATCTTGGCGGTCACCCTTTACCCCCTCCATCAGCGCTTTGCCGCCCGACTCGGGGGAAAACAGGGCCAGTCGTCCACCCTGCTGGTCCTGCTGGGCATCCTGCTCATCGTGGCCCCCACCGTTGCCATGCTCGGCTCCCTGGGAGACAGCGTCAGCGCCCTGATAGACAAGGTGAACAACAACACTCTGGTGATTCCGGCGCCTTCCGCCGACATCGCCAGCATCCCGCTGATCGGTGCCAAGCTGCACGCCTTATGGACCAAGGCATCCGTGGATCTGCCGAGCCTCCTCATCAGCTACAAGCCGCAGCTCGGCGACATGGCCAAGCAGACTGTCACCATGCTCGCCAGCATGGGGGGCGGCCTGCTGGGCTTCGTCGCCTCTTTCATCGTGGCTGGCATCATCATGGCCTGGGGTGCACCGGGTGCCATCAGCGCCGAGCGCATCGCCATGCGCATCACCGATGAGCGCAAGGGCCTCGCCCTGACCAAGCTGTGCACCAGCACCATCCGGGCCGTGGCCATGGGGGTCATCGGGGTCGCCTTCATCCAAGCCCTGCTGGCTGGCGTCATCATGTCCCTCGCCGGGATCCCGGCGGTCGGCATCTTCTTCGTCCTGGCGCTGATCCTGGGTATCGCCCAGGTCCCCGTCATCCTGGTCACGGGACCGGCCATTGCCTTCATGTGGATGGCGGGGGATCACGGCACCCTGCTCAACGTCATCTACTCAGTGCTGCTGGTCGTGGCCGGCATGGCCGACAACGTGCTCAAGCCGCTGCTGCTGGGGCGTGGCGTCGATGCGCCCATGCCGGTAGTGCTGCTGGGGGCCCTCGGCGGCATGGCCACCAATGGCATCCTCGGCATGTTCATCGGTGCCACCCTGCTCTCCATCGGCTATCGCATCTTCATGGCCTGGGTCAACGACGGTCTGGCCAACGCGGAAAAATAACCCCATGGCCGACGCACTTTCTCTCCTTCGCCCCCTGTTTGCAGGGGGCACCTGCCTGCTGCTCGGTGCCTGTACTCTGCTCGGGCCCGATTATCAGGCCCCCGGTGTCGAGGAGATGGCCAACTGGCACAGCGCCAGCGAGGGTCAGCAGGCGGTGACGGTGACCGACTACCGACGATGGTGGGACAACTTGCATGATCCCGTGCTGAGCGCCCTGGTGGAGGAGGCCTTCCTCAAGAATCCGGACGTGCGGATCGCCGGCCTGCGGATCCTCGAGGCCCAGGCCCAGCTTGGCATCGCCGAGAGCCTGCTCGGCCCCCAGGCGACGGTGGGAACGGCAGAATTTCTCCAGGCAGGTCAGACCCGGGGCGGCCACAGCAGCGCCGGCAGCAGCTACGGCGCCGGCTTCAACCTCGGCTGGGAACTCGACTTCTGGGGCAAGTTCCAGCGCGGAGTCGAGGCGGCGGATGCCAGCTATTTCGCGAGCCTGGCCCAGTATGACGACATCCAGGTGTTGATGGCCGCCCAGGTGGCCCAGCTCTATGTGAGCATCCGTACCCTGGAGGCCAGGCTCCAGATCGCCCGGGAGAATGCCCGCATCCAGCGGCGCAGCCTGGAGATCACCGAGCGACTGTTCAAGAGCGGCAACAGCGCCGAGCTGGACGTGCAGCAAGCCAGGACCCAGTACCTGGGCACCCTGTCCGGCATTCCCCAGCTCGAGACCAGCCTGCGCCAAAGCCAGAACGCCCTCTCCACCCTGCTCGCCCGCGCCCCGGGGCCCCTGCCCGAGATGACCACCAACACCGGCAAGATCCCCCAGGGCGAGCTGGCCCTGGTCACCGAGATGCCCGCGGATCTGCTGCGCCGCCGTCCTGACGTGCGGGGGGCGGAGCGTCAGCTGGCCGCCCAGTCGGCCCTCATCGGGGTGGCCGAGAGCGAGCTCTACCCCTCCATCACCCTGCTCGGCACCCTGGGAGTCAATGCCAGCGGCGGGGAAAGTGGCACCTTCTCCTGGGCCGTCGGGCCGTCGCTGAGCTGGAACGTGCTGGATCAGGGGCGGCTCGGCAACCAGATCCTGGTGCAGGACGCCCGCTTCCAGCAGCTTCACGAACGCTATCGCGACAGCGTGTTCAAGGCGGCCCGCGAGGTGGATGACGCGGCCGTGGCCTATGCCAACGGCCAGGAGGAGATCGCCCTGCTGACCCAGACCGGCGAAGCCGCCCGCCGCTCCCTCGAAATCGCCAACACCCAGTACCGCGAGGGGATGGCGGACTTCCAGCGGGTGCTCGACTCCCAGCGTGCCCTGTTCAACCAGCAGGAGCGCCTGGTCAACAGCCGCGGTGCCCGGATGCGCGACCTCATCACCCTCTACAAGGCACTGGGTGGCGGTTGGGAACAGGGGCGCGAACGTCCCCTGGTGACCCCCAAGGTGGAGGCTCAACTGCGCACGCGCGCCGACTGGGCCCCCCTGCTCGACGCAGCCCACTCCCCCATGACACAGAAGGCAAACGCCCATGACTGACACAGCCTCTCCCGGCCAGGCCAGCCGCCGCGCCACCCTCGGGCTGCTGGCCGCGATCCTCCTCCTGCTCAGCTGGTATCTGCTGGCGGACAGGTTGACCCCCTACAGCTCCCAGGCCCGGGTGCAGGCCTTCGTGGTCCCCGTCGCCGCCGAGGTGGCAGGCCAGATCAAGCGGGTCTATGTCCACGACAATCAGGACGTGGAGGCCGGCGCCCCCCTGTTCGAGATCGATCCCGAGCCCTATGACATCGCCCTGGCCAAGGCCAGATCCGACTACCAGACGGTGCTGAGCGGCGTCAAGGCAAATACCGAAGGGGTCAAGGCGGCCGAGGCTTCCCTGATGGCCATGCGCGCCGCCTATGACAACGCCGCCAAGGATGCGGAACGCCAGGAGCGGCTCTATCGGGAAGATCCGGGGGCCATTTCGGTGCGTCGCCTGGAGGTGGCCCAGGCCAGCCGCGAGACCGCCAAGAGCCAGGTGGCGGCGGCCGAAGCCGACGTTCGCCGCGCCATCGAGGCCGCCGGGGCGAGCGGCGATGACAACTCCCAGCTGCTCAGTGCCCGCTCGGCGGTGCACAAGGCCGAGCTGGATCGCCAGAACACCCGCGTGGTGGCGCCGGGCCGGGGGCTCATCACCGACTTGAGCACGGATGCGGGCCAGTTTATCGGGGCCGGCGCCCCGGCCATGACCCTGATCGCCATCCACGACGTCTGGGTATCGGCGGATCTGACGGAGAACAACCTCGGCAACATTCGACCAGGGGACAAGGTCGCCATCCTGCTCGACAGCCTGCCTGGACAGCTGTTCGAGGGGAAAGTCCGCAGCGTCGGCTACGGGGTGGGCGATGGCAAGAACCAGCCCGCCGGTACCCTGCCCACGGTGGACAACAACCGCGACTGGCTGCGCCAGGCCCAGCGTTTCCCGGTCAAGGTCGCCTTCCAGAGCGACGACTTCCCCCCGGTCGAGGCGCTGCGGATCGGTGGTCAGGCCGACGTGCTGGTCTACACCGGCGAGAGCGGGGTGATGCACCTCCTGGGGGCACTCTATATCCGCCTGATGAGCCTCTTCTCCTTCCTCTATTGAGGTACCAGATGCATAACGCCGACAAGGCTGTACTGCGCATTGGCACGGGCATCGGGCTCGCGACGGGGATCTGTTACGGCCTGGCGCTGCCCATGCCCCACCTCGGGGTCATCATGGCCTGGGTGGTGCTGTGCCGACCCGGCGAGCCGCTCAGCCTTGGCAAAGGGTTGCTGGGTGGCGCTCTGCTGCTGGCCGTGATGGTCGGCGGCGTGCTGCTGGTGCCCCTGCTGACCCACTATGCCCTGGCGGCCGTGCTGCTCGTCGCCCTGCTGCTCTACCTGCTGATGCAGCAGGCGATGGCCGGCAAGGGAGCCGCCGCCATGCTGCTCATCATGGCCATCACGGTGATCCCGGTGGCCGGTCTCATCGAGCAGTCTCTTGCCATCGCCCTTGCCCAGATGATGGGACTGGGGATCCTGATAGGCACCCTGGTCAACCGCCTGGCCCACGCACTCTTCCCTCCCCTGCAGGTGGCGGGAGCGGCGGCAAGACCGGTGCCATTGCCCCCCGAACATCCCGAGCGGCTGGCGCTGCGCGCCGTCGCCATGGTACTGCCGGTGTGGCTGATGGCGCTGGGCAATCCGGCGTTCTACATTCCGGCGGTGATGAAGACGGTGACCCTGGCCCAGCAGAGTACCTCCCTCAATGCCAGACAGGCGGGCCAGGAGCTGGTGCTCTCGACCCTGATGGGCGCCCTGCTGGCGTTCGCACTCTGGCTCGGGCTCAGCCTCTGGCCCTCGCTCCTGATGCTGGTGCTGATGCTGGCCCTGATGACCCTCTGGCTGGCGCGGCGCCTGGTGCGGCTGGTGGCGGGGCGTTTCCCGCCATCCTTCTGGAGCAACGCCTGGATCACGGCGCTCATCCTGTTTGGCCCGGCCATCGAGGACAGCGCCACCGGCAAGGATGTGTGGTTGGCGGCCGCCATGCGTTGCGGCCTCTATCTGGTGGTGGCCGGCTATGGCTGGCTCTGTATCTTGCTGCTCGAACAGTGGTGGCCAGTCGGCCGCCCACTGGCAGAAGCCAAGCTAGGAGATTGATATGTTAACGATTTTTTTGGTCGGCATCCCGGTGATCCTGGTCAACATGCTGCTGCAATCCCTGGTATCCGTCTGGAGCATCCGCTTCTACGTCAAGCGATTCAATCGACGCGAGGGGGCCCTGGCCGGCATGCTGGCTTTGTTTGGCATCATCACTCTGGTGATGCTGGGCAACCTGGCCCAGATCGGCGTCTGGGGCGGGCTCTTCCTGTGGCTCGGGGAGTTCGATACCCTGCAGGAGGCCGTCTATCACTCCGGGGTCAACTTCGCCACTCTGGGCTATGGCGACATCGTCATGAGCCCGCAGTGGAAGCTGCTCGGCCCCCTGGAGGCGGTCAACGGTGCCCTGATGATAGGCCTCTCCGGCGCCTCCATGCTCGCGGTCTTGCAGCACCACATTCGCAATCAGCTCGCTGACAGCCCCCCCTGAGAGCGAGGGGCCACCTGCGGCAACCCCGTGCGGCAACAAAACGGGCCACTCACTGGAGTGGCCCGTTTGCATACAGAGTGATCAATCGGGCCATTTCAGCCACAGGATCTACTCGGCGATCACCGTCTGCCAGGTCTTGAAACCGCCTGAGAGGTTCTTGACCCGAAAACCGTGCTGGCTCAGCAGGCGGCAGGCCACGTGACCCCGCAGTCCCACCTGGCAGCTGATGAGCAGCTCTTTATCCCTGGGCAGCTCATGGAGGCGGCCGCGCAGCTCGTCCAGGGGGATGTGCATCGCCCCCGGGATGCGCCCCAGCTTGTCGAGTTCGGGGCCATTGCGCACATCCACCACCTGCTGATGGGGGTGGCGAGCCTGCACCTCGGCTGCGTGGCAGAGCAGGGTGTCCCCCTTCAGATGGTTGCTCGCCACGAACCCGGCCATGTTGATCACATCCTTGGCCGAGCCAAAGGGCGGTGCATAGGTGAGCTCCAGATCCTGCAGATCAAACACGGTGAGACCGGCGCGCTGGGCCACCGCCAGCACGTCGATGCGCTTGTCGATGCCATCCTTGCCGATGGCCTGGGCGCCGTAGATCTTGCCATCGGGGGCAAACAGCAGCTTGAGGCTGACCGGGTGGGCACCGGGGTAGTAGCCGGCGTGGCTGCCCGGGTGGACATAGACCTTCTCGAACGGCAGCCCCAGCTGCACCAGCCGCTTCTCGTTCAGCCCCGTGCTCGCCACCGCCAGATCGAACAGCTTGCAGATGGCGGTCCCTTGCGTCTTCTTGTAGGTTTCGCTTCGCCCCAGCATGTTGTCGGCGGCAATGCGCCCCTGCCGGTTGGCCGGGCCCGCCAGGGGAATGAGCACGGATTCGCCGGTGACAAAATCGGTCTCCTCCACCGCGTCCCCCACCGCGAAGATGAAGGGATCCGAGGTGCGCATGCCCGCATCCACCTTGATGCCGCCCCGCGGTCCCAGCACCAGCCCCGCCTTGGCGGCGAGCAGAGTCTCGGGCTTGACGCCGATGGCGAGGATCAACAGGCCGGTGTCGAGATGAGAGCCGTCATTGAGGGTCAGGCGCAGTCCACCCCGCTGGGCGGTCGCCACGGCGGCGGTCTTCTCGTCAGGCACCTCCAGGCTTTCGATGGCAGCGAGGCCGGTACGCAGGCGAAGATCGACCCCCTCCTCCCGGATGCGGGCGTGGAGCAGGTTGGCCATCTCCTTGTCCACCGGCGCCATCACCTGATCGGAGAGCTCAAGCAGGGTGACATCCAGCTTGCGCTGGTGCAGCGCCTCCATCATCTCCAGCCCGATGAAACCGCCCCCCACCACGGTGACGTGGCGGGGCTTGTCGTGCGCCAGCGCCGCCAGGATGCGATCCATGTCGGGAATGCTCCGCAGGGTGTGTACCCCCGGGCTCTCGATGCCGGGGAAGGGAGGCCGGATGGGGGCGGCGCCCGGGCTCAGCAGCAGCACGTCGTAGGCTTCGCGCCGCTCTTCGCCGGTCAGCAGGTTGCGCACCAGCAGGCTCTTGCCGGCCTTGTCTATCTCGATGACGTCGTGAAACACCCGCACATCCACGTTGAACCGGCGCTTGAAGCTTTGCGGTGTCTGCAGCAGCAGGGCATCCCGATCCGGGATATCCCCCCCGATGTGATAAGGCAGACCGCAATTGGCGAAGCTCACGAACTCGCCCCGCTCGAACATCACGATCTCCGCCTCTTCGCTCAAACGGCGGGCACGGGCGGCGGCGGACGCTCCCCCGGCCACACCACCCACAATCAGGATCCGTTTCATCTGCAAGACTCCACTCAACAGGAAATGACCAATAAATTAGACTTATCTAATTTAGAATTCAATGAAATTTTGTTTGCCACGGATTTGCAGTATTCTTGCCCTCCGACAATTGCTCAACAGGATAGTGTCAGTTCATGTCGTCTACCGCGCTCAGCCATCTTCCGACCGCCAGCCAGGCGCCCCTGTTCTTCCGCCTGGATACCCGTAGTCAACGGCTGGTCGCCCTGACCGATGTGATGCAGACGCCGCTCCACTGGCTCGACGAGCCCCGCAGTGCCTGGCCGGCCCAATTGCCGGACGCCCTGCGCCAGCCCATCGAGCAGCGGCTGGCCAGCGGCAAGGGGGGCAAGCTGGTGCTGCGCTTTGACGCCCTCCTCTGGCATATTTCCCTCTCCCACGAGCAGGACGCCTTCTGGCTCATCTGCCTGCAGACTCAGTCCCAGGAGAGCGCCGCCAGCCTGTCCCTGCAACTGCCGCGCCTGAGCCAGATGGCCAGCCAGCAGCAGTATGACGCCATGCTGGAGAGCCTCAAGGAGTGCCTGGGGGCCGATCGCCTGATCCTCTGGCACTACCAGGCCCATGGCGCCCTGGGCGGCGAGCAGCTGACCCCGGTGTTCACCCTGGGGGTGGGGGTGGACGCGCTCGGTGCCATTCGCGGAGACAGCCGCTACATCCGGGCCCTGCGCGCCCGGGGTGCCCTGAGCTTCTCGGAGGCGGCCCACCAGCCCATGTTGAGCCAGCACTACTATCTGGCCGATGCCAATGTCTGCTCCCGCCTGGACGGCGCCTTGCTGGAGCAGGAGAAGCTCATCGGCGTGCTCAGCCTGGAGTATGCCGAGAGCACCCTCATCAGCGATGACACCCTGCAACTGGTGCGTCATTGCGCCCGTTTGCTCGGCCACTGGCAGCCGGACCCCGTGGCGACCGACACCCCGGACCTCGCGCCTCCCCCGGGGCTGGCCAACCTGACCGGCAACGATTACTGCCGCGCCCTGCTGCGCTGGGCCATGGGCCTGAGCGGTGCCCACAGGGGCTGGATCGGCGAGTTTCAGCCTCGCGGCCAGGATCTCTGGCTCATTCCCCGCTGCGTGGTGGAGGGGGATGCCTTCGCCGTCGTCAAACCCATGCCCATGGACATCGGCCCGGGCCGGGAGATCTTCCAGCACGGGCAGAGTCTCTACGTGGAAGATCTGGCCCTGCGCTATCCCCAGTCCAGCCAGCTGCTGGCCCTCGACGCCAAGGCCTATGTCGGCATCCCCTTCCCGGGGCCAAACGGTCTCCCCCTGGGGCAGCTCACCCTGCTGCTCGCCACCCCCCTGGCCGATCCCGCGCCCCTGCTGGACGTCCTCTACGAACAGCGCGAGCGGGCCGCCAGCGAGTTGCAGCGCCTGGCCAATGACGATGCCCTGCGCCTGGCCGAAGTGGCCTTCAACACCCACGACGGCCTGCTGGTTATGGATCACGGGGGCATCATCCTCAAGGTCAATGCCTCCTTCAGCCGCATCACCGGCTTTGCCAGCGAGGAGATGCTGGGCCTGCACATCGACGCCCTGAGGCCCACCTACTATGGCGACACCCTCAAGGAGGAGGTGATCGCGGCGGTCAACCGGCAGGGATACTGGCTCGGGGAGGAACAATGCCTGCACAGGGAGGGACACCTCTTCCCGGTGCGGCTCATGGTGAGCGGGGTCAAGGACGAGGAGGAGGAGATCAGCCACTTCGTCTGCAGCTTCCACGACATCACCCAGGAGAAAGAGACCGCCCGCCACATCGAGCGCCTCGCCTACTACGACGACCTGTGCGATCTCTACAACAGGCGCAGCCTGACCGACATCATGCAGCGCACCCTGCAGGCCCCGAGTGGTCAGTGGGGGGCCCTGCTGCTGCTGGATCTGGACAACTTCAAATCCATCAACGACTCCCTCGGTCACGCCTGCGGCGATCTGCTGCTCCAGGCCGTGGTGGTGCGACTCAAGTCCCTGCCCCAGGAGAACCTGGTGCTCGCCCGCACTTCGGGTGACGAATTTGCCCTGCTCTTCACGGCACTGGGCCAGGGCTATATCACCGCCAAGATCCTGGCGGAGCACTTTGCCCGGGAGCTGATGGGGATCTTCCGTGCCCCCTTCGACATCGGCGATCACAAGCTGCACTGCAGCGCCTCCGTGGGGATCAGCCTGTTCAGCGATGACGACAAGGATCACCTTGTCCTGATGCAGCAGGCCGATACCGCCGTCCACATGGCCAAGCGCGCGGGCCAGGGCAACCATATCTTCTTCAGTGAAGCCATGGCGGAAAAAGAGAAGAGCAAGCTTTCTCTCAACAACCAGCTGCGCGATGCCCTGCGCAACAACGAGCTGGTGCTGCACTACCAGCCCCAATACCGGGTCGACAACGGCACGCTCTCGGGCATAGAGGCGCTGCTGCGCTGGCAGAAGGCCGACGGCACCATGGTGCCACCCGGGGAGTTCATCCCCATCGCCGAGGAGACCACCCTGATCCAGGAGATCGGCTACTGGGTGATGAAGACCGCCTGCGCCCAGTACAGCTTCTGGCTCAACAACGGCCTCGCCATCCCCCATCTGTCGGTCAACGTCAGCGCCCGCCAGTTCCACACCGCCGGTTTCGTGCAGCAGGTGGAGTACATACTGCGGGACACCGGGGTGCCCCCATCGCGCCTGTTGCTGGAGATCACCGAGTCCGTGGTGCTGGAAAACCGGCTGGAGAGTATCGCCAGGATCCGCCAGCTCAAGGCCCTCGGCCTGCTCATCTCCATCGACGACTTCGGCACGGGCTACTCCTCCCTGGCCTATCTGCGGGATCTGCCCGCCGACGAAGTGAAGCTCGACAGAAGCTTCATCCAGACCCTGGTCCACAGCGAACAGGACAAGGCCATCGTCAAGGCCATCCTGGATCTCGCCCGGGTGTTTCGTTTCACCGTCACCGCCGAAGGGGTGGAGGAAGAGGAGCAGCTCGCCGTGCTCAAGGCCCTGGGATGCCAGCATTATCAAGGCTTCCTCACCAGCCGGCCGCTCCCCGTCAAGGCACTGGAGAGCCTGCTGGGTGCCACCCCTGCGGGCTAAACTGGTAGGATTTATAGGGCTTTCTGTCATAAAATAACGACCGCTCGAACCTTGTCCGCACCATTGGAGTCGTCTATGTCAGTCATTAACCGGATCCCCGCCGTTGAATCCAAGGGACCTGCCACCCCCGGCACGCAGCGGATCCCGACCGTTGAAGCCAGCGACACCGGCACTACCGACATCATTGGCCGGATCCACTCCGTCGAGACCTGCGGGACCGTCGACGGCCCCGGCATCCGCTTCATCGTGTTCATGCAGGGCTGCCTGATGCGCTGCAAGTATTGTCACAACCGGGACACCTGGGACACCCAGGGCGGCCGCGAGGTCACCGTGCCCGAGCTGATGAAGGATCTCACCAGCTATCGTCACTTCATGAATGCCTCCGGCGGTGGCGTGACCGCCTCCGGCGGCGAGGCCATGCTGCAGCAGGAGTTCATCGCCGAACTGTTCACCGCCTGCAAGGCCCAGGGGATCCACACCTGCCTGGATACCAACGGTTTCGTGCGTCACTACGACGAGTTGCTCGACCGGGTGCTGGACAACACCGATCTGGTGCTGCTCGACATCAAGCAGATCAACGACGAGAAGCACATTCCCCTCACCCACGTCAGCAACAAGTACACCCTGGAGTTCGCCCGCTACCTGGCCTCCCGCGGCCAGACCATGTGGATCCGCTACGTGGTGGTACCCACCTGGTCCGACGATGACGAGAGCGCAGAAGGACTCGGCCAGTTCATCGCCGAGCTGGGGGAGTGCGTCGAGAAGGTGGAGCTGCTGCCCTACCACGAACTTGGCAAGCACAAGTGGGACGTGCTGGGAGATACCTACGATCTGGTCGGCATCAAGCCCCCCAGCAAGGAGACCATGGACAGGGTCCAGGGCATCCTTGGCAAGTATCACCCCAACGTGAAGTATTGAGACAGGAGGCCGCCCGGCAGAGGGCGGCCTCTTTTCATTGCGCCGGCATTCGCCACGGCGCCATCACCGACAGCCGCATCCGGGGGAACCGCTCATGAGTGAAGGACAAGTCGCCGCCCTCCTGCTCTGGCTGGTGCTGCTCGCCTTCAGTCTGAACGCCTCCCTGCTGCGCACCCTTGGCGCCCACCCGCTCTATCAGCATCTTTGCCTCGGCGGCGCCATCGTGCTGGTACCGCTGTGGACCTTGCGGGCCGGGTTGCACGAGGGGCTCGAGATCCACTTTCTCGGCCTCACCAGCCTGACCCTGTTGCTGGGCTGGCGCCTCGCCCTGCTCGCCCCCTGCCTCACCCTGCTGCTCCTCGCTTACTTCGGGGTCATCCCCCTGGCCGACATCGGCTGGCAGGCCCTCATCGGCGTCGCCCTGCCGGTGGCCACCAGCTGGCTGCTGTTTCTGGGGAGCTGGGCCTGGCTGCCTCGCCACCTCTTCGTCTATCTGTTCGTGGCGGCATTTCTCGGGGGGGCGCTGAGCATTTCGGCCAAGGTGATCGCCAGCGCCTTGCTGATGGGGGTGAGCGGCACCTACTCCTGGCACACCATCAGCGCCGACTACCTCTCCATCTGGCCGCTGCTGCTCTTCCCCGAGGCGCTCCTCAACGGCATGACCATGACCCTGCTCGCCGTCTATCGCCCCCACTGGGTCAACACCTTCTTCGAAAGGGAGTACCTGGGGCGCTGAGCCTGCCCGTAGTCCATAAAAAAAAGCCCGCAGTTGCGGGCTTTTTCTCTGCTGGCAGTCAGACGCTGCGCGGGCGCAGGTGGGCATGCCAGCGGGCTTCCCACTTCTTGAACAACCAGACGATGACGAAGGTGAGCAGCATGTAGAGCAGACCTGCGGTCAGGAACGCCTCGAACGGGCTGTAGTAGCGGGAGTTGATGATCCGCGCGGCCCCCGTCAGATCGACGATGGTAATGATGCCCGCCACCGCCGACCCCTGCAGCATGAAGATCACCTCGTTGCTGTAGGCCGGCAGCGCACGGCGAAACGAGTTGGGCAGGATGATGCGGGTGAGGGTCTGCCAGCGGGTCATGCCGAAGGCGCTTGCCGCTTCTATCTGTCCCTTGGGCATGTTCATCACGGCGCCGCGCACTATCTCGGCGGTGTAGGCGCCGGTGTTGAGAGTGAACGCCAGCAGGGCACAGAACCAGGCTTCCGAGAAGAGGGTCCAGGCCGCACTGTTCTTGAGCCACTCCCACTGGGCGGCACCGTAGTAGATGATGAAGAGCTGCACCAGGAGCGGGGTGCCACGGAAGAAGTAGATATAGGCCCAGATTGGCCCCTTTATCAACCAGTTGCGGCTGTTGCGCAGTATGCCCATGGGCACCGCCAGCATGAGCCCCAGCATGAGCGAGGCGGCCACCAGCCAGATGGTGGTATAGAGCCCCTCCCAGTAGGTGGGCCACTCCTTGAGAATGATCGAGAAATCCATGGCTTACCTCGTCTTGATGGCGTAGTGACGCTCGGCCCACTTGAGCGCCGAGGTAGAGACTGCGGTGAAGACCAGGAAGATCAGCGCCACCGCCATGTAGAAGGTGAAAGGCTGCTGGGTCGAGCCCGCCGCGAGCGACGCCTTTCGCACCATGTCATCGAGCCCGATGATGGAGACCAGGGCCGTGGTTTTCAGCAGCACCAGCCAGTTGTTGCCAAACCCGGGCAGGGCGTGGCGCATCATCTGGGGAAAGAGGATCCGCACAAAGACCTGGCTTGCCCGCATGCCGAAGGCACGGGCCGCCTCGAGCTCCCCCTTGTCCACCGCCAGGATGGCGCCGCGGAAGGTCTCGGTCATGTAGGCGCCGAAGATGAAGCCGATGGTGGCGACCCCGGCCGCAAACGGGCTGATGTCGATGTAATCGGGCAGCAGGGAGACCCACTCCTGATTCGGGTTGCTCGCCAGCAGGTGGTTGTTGTAGGCCTCGTTGACCCAGGTGCAGATCCCGTTGATGAGCACCTGGCCGCCGAAGAAGAGCAGCATCATCAGCACCAGATCCGGGATGCCGCGAATGACGGTGGTGTAGGCCGCCGCGATGCCGCGTGCCCACTTGTAGGGAGAGAGCTTGGCCAGGGCCCCCAGCATGCCGAGCACCAGGGCCAGCAGCAGGGAGGCAAGCGCCACCTCCAGGGTGATCCAGGCCCCCTCCAGCAGAGAGGTTTCGTATCCTTTCAAATCAAACATATGCAATGCAGCTCCATCGCAATCGGGCCCGTCACTCCCAGCGGAAGGCAACGGGCCCGATGACTACTGACGGGATCAACCTGTCGTTGTTCGCCTGACGTCGGCTTACTCGCCGTACACGTCGAAGTCGAAGTACTTGTCGTTGATTTCCTTGTACTTGCCATTGGCACGCAGGGCCAGGATGGCGGCATTGAATTTCTCTTTCAGATCCTTGTCAGCCTTGCGCACCGCGATGCCGGCACCCTCGCCAAACCACTTGGGATCGGTCAGTTTCGGGCCGATGAACTCGAAGGCATCGCCCCCTTCCTTCTTCAGCAGGCCGTCGCTGATGGCGGCGGAGTCGGCCATCACGTAGTCGACACGGCCGGATTTCAGATCGAGGTAGGCTTCATCCGCAGTGCCGTAGCGCTTGATGGTGGCGTTGGGGAAGTTGTCGGTGATGTAGGTATCCATGGAGGTGGCACGCTGCACGGCGATGGTCTTGCCGTCCATGAAGGCCTTGTCGAGCTGGATTTCGGTCCCTTTCTTGGCGGCGAAGCGCGCCGGGATGTGCTGGTACTTCTGGGTGAAGTCCACCTTCTTCTTGCGCTCTTCGGTGATGTCCATGGTGGCGATGATGGCGTCATACTTGCGCGACAGCAGCGCCGGAATGATGCCGTCCCAGTCCTGCTTGATCAGGGTGCACTTCACTTTCATCTCTTCGCACAGGGCGTTGGCGATGTCAATGTCGAAGCCTTTCACCTCGCCGCTCGGCTCGGTCCAGGAGAAGGGGGGATAGGCCCCTTCCACCCCGATCCGGACCTCTTTCCACTCCTTGGCCATCAGGCTACCGGAACACAGGGCCGTCATCACGGCAGTCGCCAGCATCAGCTTGTTCATGTATCTCTCCTTGATAAACACGTCGATCGTTGAAAGTACGGATGGTTTAAATTGAATCCCGTCCATCAATAGATGGACGAGATGAATTGCTTGAATCGCTCCGACTTGGGATGGGCGAAGATCTCCTTGGGATTCCCCTCCTCCTCCACGCGCCCCTGGTGCAGGAACATCACCTTGTTCGACACGTCGCGGGCGAAGGACATCTCGTGGGTCACCACCATCATGGTACGCCCCTCTTCCGCCAGCTCGCGCATCAGGCCAAGGACCTCCCCCACCAGTTCAGGGTCGAGGGCCGAGGTAGGCTCGTCAAACAGCATCACCTCGGGCTCCACCGCCAGCGCCCGGGCGATGGCGGCCCGCTGCTGCTGGCCGCCGGAGAGGTGACCGGGATAATAGTCGCGACGCTCCCACAGCCCCACCCGGTTGAGCAGATGCTCCGCCTTGGCGATGGCCTCGGCACGGGGCACCTTGAGCACCTGGATGGGCACTTCGATGATGTTCTGCATGATGGTCATGTGGGACCAGAGATTGAAGCTTTGAAACACCATGGCCAGTCGGCTGCGGATACGCTCCACCTGGCGCATGTCTTCCGGCAGGCGTTCGCCGGAACGGCTGGTTTTCATCCGGATCAGCTCCCCATGGAGGGAGACGCTGCCCGATGAGGGGGTTTCAAGCAGATTGATACAGCGTAGAAAGGTCGACTTCCCCGAACCCGAGGAGCCGATGAGGGAGATCACATCCCCCTTGTGGGCCGTCATATCGATGCCCTTGAGCACTTCGTGGGTGCCAAAATACTTGTGCAGATCACGAACTTCCAGTGCGGCAACGTCGCTCATCCATTACAACCTTGTCTGTCCCTAGACGCCGCTTCGGCGTGACTCCACCATCGTTAATTTAACAAAACGTTAACCGATGGCAACCTTCAGCGAAAATATCATTGAGGTAGTGAAAAAACAATACAGAACCGAGGTATTTGGTGTTTTATCTGTATTTTTATTGGCCTATTGAGTATTTTTCAGCACTTTGTCTGCATAAAATCCATTTTTTGTCGCACCTTCCCTACCGCTCTTTTATACCCGCATCGCACTGGTAGCAAGCATATTTCACCATATCCGCCAGATGTCACCCAAAAGGACTTTATTCACCCAGGCAGATTCCCCTTCTCTCGTCATTTCATGGGGATGAAATTGATTTTTCAGGTGATGTGGCCCTCTTTCTCTGTTTGCATACAGAGCCGACTGTCATCAAAAAACACAACAATATGATAAAAAAGTCCCGTATGGGCCATGCTGATGCACAGATCCGTGACACAGGTGCAACAAGTCGTGATAAGGTGCCGTTTTTCCACGTTTTGTGATCGAGGCCCCGATGTTGCTCAATGTGTTGCTGATCCTGCTGCCGCTGGTGATCGGCTATCTGGTTCCCCTCTCTTCCGCCCGTCTGATCAAGCTGGTCAACCAGTCCCTGGGCAAGATGGTCTACCTCATCCTGTTCCTGATGGGGCTGGGGCTGGCCTATGTGGAGAACCTGGGCAGCAACCTGGCAGTGATCTTCAAGGTGGCAGGGGTGATGCTCGCAGCCATTACCCTCTGCAACCTGCTGGCCCTGTGGTGGCTGGACAAACGCAGCCCCCCCACCCACGAGGCCAGTGACGGCAAGATGCCGAGCAAGCTGCACCTGTTGTGGGAATCCCTCCAGCTCTGTTTCGTGGTGTTGGGGGGCGTCTTGCTGGGGCTGGTGGTGGACCTGCGCGCCCTGCCCATCGACAAGTGGAGCGAGTGGG
Source organism: Aeromonas sp. R7-2 (assembly GCF_040908105.1). Lineage (NCBI taxonomy): Bacteria > Pseudomonadati > Pseudomonadota > Gammaproteobacteria > Aeromonadales > Aeromonadaceae > Aeromonas > Aeromonas sp. R7-2. The sequence goes on from NZ_JBFODC010000015.1 coordinate 29,419, forward strand.
CCCTGATGCTGCTGCTCTTGCTCATCGGCATCCAGATGCGCAACTCCGGCATGCGCCTGCGCCAGATCCTGCTCAACCCCTGGGGCATGAAGATCGCGCTCACCGTCATCCTCAGCAGCTGGCTCGGCAGCCTGCTGGCCGCCCAGCTGCTCGGCATGCCCTTTGCCCATGGCCTCGCGATGAGCTCCAGTTTTGGCTGGTATTCGCTCTCCGGCATCCTGGTAGCGGACAAGCTGGGCCCGGTGCTGGGCTCGGCCGCCTTCATCAACGATCTGGGGCGCGAGCTTATCGCCATCCTCATCATCCCGGTGCTGATGCGCCGCCACCCCAGCGCCGCCATCGGCTACGGCGGCGCCACGGCGCTGGACTTCACCCTGCCTGTCATCCAGAAATCCGGCGGCATCCAGGTGGTGCCGGTGGCCATCGTCTCCGGCTTTATCCTGAGCCTGCTCGGCCCCATTTTGATCCTGGGGTTCCTGGCCATCTGAGCCCCATGGCACGAAAAAGCCCGGCACTGCTGCCGGGCTTTTTGTTGATGAACTGAGCGGGCTGAATGACAGGCGCCGGTATTCAGGTGCGCCACCGACCCCCACTCATCACCCGCTCGATGGTGAACGTATCAGGATCGATCAGCAGCAAATCCGCATCCTGCCCCACCCCCAGGGTACCCTTGCTCGCAAGCCCCAACGCCCTGGCCGGATTGGCCGTCACTACCGCCAGTGCCGTCTCCAGCGCCACCCCCTTGCCGCAGGCCGCCACCACCTCCTGCCACAGGCTCCCTATCTGGCCGCAGCGCAGCTCGATGAGCCGCCCCTCGCCGTCAAAGCGCGGCAGACTGGCGTTGGCATCCGAGCTGAAGCTGATGCGATCCACGGGCACGCCGGCCGCCAGCAACGCCACCAGGGCGTCGGCCGCGAGCCGCTCCCCGTCATCCAGCAGGTCCGGGAAGCTCGACGTGGTGAGGTCGACCCAGCCGCCTGCCCGACCCCACTCGATGGCCTCGGCAAAGAGCCAGGGATTGCGGTTGCAGTGAGTGGGGTAGAGCTGGCGAAGCGGGATGTCGGTGTCATCGCGCAGGGCCCGCAGGGGCGCCAGCGCCCCGCGGCCATCTCCCAGGTGAAAGAAGCTGACGCCACTTTTGCCCGACAACAGCCCGGCCACCCGCGCCTCGCTCGCCAGGCGCGCCAGCTCGTCGTGGGTGGGGGCGCTGGACCTGTGATCGCTGATGGCCACCTCCCCCACCCCCAGCACTTCGGGGATCAGCATGATGTCCGACTCCACCGTGCCGGTGAGGGTCTTGACCGGCAGGTGGTAGGAGCCGGTGTACATGAAGGCGCTCACCCCGGCGGCGCGAAACTCGCGCACCTTCCCCAGCACCTGGGCCGGGCTGCGGGTCAGGCTGTCGGTGCCGAGGGCCGCCACGAGCGTGGTAACCCCCGCCGCCAGAGCTTCCCTTGCCGAGAGCTCCGGCGTGCGAAAGCCGAAGCCTCCCTCGCCGCCGCCTCCCGTGATATGGGCGAGCGGGTCTACCAGTCCGGGCACCAGATAGCGGCCGCCAGCGTCCACCCGCGTCAGTGGCCAGTCGACCGGAACCGTCAGTCCCTTGCCCATCCAGGCGATGCGGCCATCCGCCACCAGCAGATCCTGCTGGCCGAGCGGGGCCGGACTATGGATCTGCGCACCCTCGATCAGGGTCAACATGGGGTCTCTCCTTGCTGCATGAAAAAGGAGGGAGCAGGCTCCCTCCGACTGTTACCCATCAACCGCCATAGATATCGTACTTGAAGTACTTCCGGTTGATCTCCTGATACTTGCCGTTGGCGCGCAGGGCCTTGATGGCGTCGTTCAGCCTGGCCCTGAGATCCGGATCCCCCTTGCGCACCGCGATCCCCATGCCGTCGCCAAACCATTGACGGTCGGTCAGGGCCGGCCCCACATAGTCGAACTTGTCGCCCCCTTCCTTGCCAAGCAACCCCTGTTCGATGGCCGAGGCGTCGGCCAGCAGGGCCAACACCCGTCCCGCCTTCAGATCGAGGTAGGCTTCATCGGCACTGCCGTAACGCACTATGGTGACGCTGGAGCCGAAGTTGTCGGTCAGGTACTTGTCGTGGGTGGTGGCCCGCTGCACGCCGATGCGCTTGCCCGCCATCCCTTCCGGCGTCAGCGTCAGTTCGGTGCCCCTGGCCGCCACGAAGCGGTTGGGAATGTGTGCATATTTCTCGGTGAAGTCGACCTTCTTGCGCCGCTCGTCGGTGATCGACATGGCAGCGATAATGGCGTCGTACTTGCGCGACAGCAGGGCCGGGATCATGCCGTCCCAATCCTGGGCCACCAGCTCGCACCTGACAGCCATCTGCTGGCACAGGGCGTTGGCCAGATCGATGTCGAAGCCCTTTATCTCCCCAGAAGCGTCGGTCCATGAGAAGGGCGGATAGGCCCCCTCCACGCCAAAGCGTACCGTCTTCCACTCCTTGGCGGTGACGGGGGCGGCGAGCAGACAGGCAGCAACAAGGGCTGACAGGGTCAGTGTGGTCTTCATCGTGAGTACTCCATTACATAAAAAGCGCACAGGCGCGGTCAAGGCATCGCAGGCAGAGGCAAGCGATGGCCAACAAACGGCAAATTGCAGATGAGCGGGATTACGCCGCCATGGGCGTCAATGAACTGCTCCGGGGCCTCGACCTATTCGTCGAACCACTCGGAGAGATAGAAAGGCTTGAAGTAGAAGGCCAGAAAAAAGCCTCTGGCTTTGCGCATCATGGTGATTTGTCGCGTCCTGTGACAAAGATGGCAAGCACCTTACCACGCCTCAAATTTGCCCGGCAAGGGGACTTGGGGATGAAACATCCTGCCCATGGTCAATCCGGCCACGATTCGTTAGGCTCGGATCACCCGTTCACGCCCAGGCACGCGAGCCCCATCCCATGAATTTTCTCGCCCACCTCCATCTGGCGGCCCATACCGGCAGCTCCCTCACCGGCAACCTGCTGGGGGACTTCATCAAGGGCCCGCTGCCGACGGGTCTGGCTGACCACTTCGACGAGGGGATCTGGCTGCACCGCAAGATAGACGCCTTCACCGATGCCCACCCGGCCCATCGGGCCGCCGTGGCGAGCTTCGACCCCCCCTGGCGCCGCTTCGGCGGCATTGTGGTGGACATGCTCTACGATCACTGGCTCAGCCAGCACTGGCAGAGGTTCAGCGCAGCCCCCCTGCCCCGCTTTCTGGCGCAGAGCTATGGTCAACTTCTCCTGGATCATCACAGCCTGCCACAGGGCCTGCCGATGGCCCTGCGGCACATGGCCGAGCAGGACTGGCTGGCCTCCTACCTGTACCGGGAAGGGGTGGGGGCGGCCCTCAACGGCATCGGTCGTCGGCTGCGCCGCCCCGTGCCGCTCGGGGAGGCGCTCCACGCCCTGGATCAGGCTCGCTGGATCGAGGCCGAGCACGCCTTCCTGCACTTCTACCCGGAGCTGATGCGCTTTTGCGAGGCGCAGATCGCCGCCCACCGCACGGCCACCTCATCCCCACCATAAAAAACGCCCCGAGCGGGGCGTTGTCATCGGGGGAATGCTCAGGCCTTGGGGCTGGCCGGCAGGAAGCGAAACGCCTTGGCCGGGACGAATTTCTCCGCCGTCTCCCCCGCATAGAGCTGCTGCTCGGTCAGGGGCAACTTGCGCACCGGGGCCCCCGCGGCGAGATCCAGCTTGTCCATGCTCACCCAGAAGGTGTTGGGCAGATGGGTCAGCTCGAAGAAATAGCGGCGATGCTGCTGATCCGCCACGCTGCGCCACAGGGTGGTGGAGATGTTGGGCTGATCCGGGGTGCTGATCCCCATGGGTACCGAGACATTGCGCATTACGCTCATCACCCCGGCCACCGCCTCGTTGGCCTGGTCGGTCTTTGGCAGGGTCTTGATATAGAAGGAGGCGCGGGCAAATCGATCCGCCGAGCGGTTGGTGCCGGGCAGCATGGTGAGACCGCCAATCTCCACCCAGTAGTCGTTGAGAGCCAGTTGCTTGTCAAAGGTCGGCGAGTTGGTCATCACCTGATAGCTGCGGTCGTGGTAGATCTGCAGCTTGCCCCCCACATACTGGAAGATGGCGGAATCACCGCTCGCATCGGAGAGGGAGAGGTGCAGCTGGCCCGGCTTGCCATCCGGGGTCAGGGTGGTCACCACATAGAACTCATCTCTGGAGAGGGCCTCGACCGCCTCGGCCACGGTGGCGAAGTTGTCCAGCGCATACTGGGCCCAGAGCGAGATGGAGAGGGTCTTGCGCGGATCCTTGTCGCTCGGGGTCACATACTCGGACTCGGTCAGATAGAGGAGGTTGGCCACCAGCCCCTTCTCGTTCATGCCGTCGGCGGTGCCCGCATCGAAGCCTGCCGCCACCACGGAGCCGTAACGCGACGTCCACGTCATGGAGTGCGCACCGGCCTCCCCTTCCCGCGCGATGCCACGGGGCAGCGCCCAGAGATTGGTCGGCATGGCGCTGCGCCAGTCCATGGTACGACCGGTCACCACCAGCGCTCCCTCCCCCTGATAGACGGCGCGGGTACAGGCATCGGCGAGGGAACTGACGGAGAGGGAGACGGTCAGGGCCAGCAGGGTCTTGTGCAACAGGGGGGAACGCAGGATTTTCATATGGATCACTCGAGTCTGGTGAAAACACAAGCATACCCCTTTTTGCATAACAGGGGCTGACTGAGGCTGGCAAACCAGGTGGCAGATCTGTCAACAGAGGTACTGCCCTGCCAATCAGCGATCAATATCCATAAATTAATCAAAGAGATAAGCAAGCCACTTCGGGGCGATACCGCCAGATGCCATTCGCTGGCTTGCGTCGGTTTCAGACACATTCCCTGCCCGCCAGCAGGCGGACAGGGAGGGGCTCAGCCTTCCTTCTTGCGGATACTCAGCCCCAGCTCGCGGCCGCGCAGGCGGGCATAATAGATGGTGCCCACAAACGCCAGGGTGGTGAGCACCAGCTCCACCACCGCCAACCACCGCTCCCCCTCATCCGTGGTGATCAGGGTCAGGGCGTGCAGGAAGTAGGGCATCAGCACGAAGTTGCCCCAGGCGTGGGTGTAGGGATTGCCCTGCACTATGCCCTTGAGGGGGAAGAGCAGCGGCACCGTCCAGATCACCGGCAACAGCCAGGGGGCGAGATCCGGGTGGGGCGAGAGCCACAGATGCCAGAGCAGCACCCAGGCCAGCAGGCCGAAAAAACCGGCCAGGGTCAGCAGGCGGGCGAAGCGGGTGGTCACTTGAGGATCTCCAGCACCTGCTCGGGCGGACGACCGATGCGGGCCTGCCCGTTCTTGATGACGATGGGGCGCTCGATGAGCTTGGGGTGCTGGTGCATGGCACGAATGAGATCATCGCCGCTCACCTCGCCGAGCCCCAGCTCCTTGTAGAGATCTTCCTTGGTGCGCATCAGCTGTCGGGGATCCGTGAAGCCAAGCTGACTCAGGAGGGTGCGGATCTGTGCCTCGCTCGGTGCCTGCTCCAGATAGAGCACCACCTCGGGGGCGACCCCGTGCTGTTCCAGCAAGGCCAGGGTTTCACGGCTCTTGGAGCAGCGCGGATTGTGGTAGATTTGGGTCTCGCTCATGATAACTCCCTGATTAATCGCAAGATGGGACAAGAAATGGCGCTATTGTAGGGGAAACGGATGGTCAGGGTAAGCGGGAAGGCTATGGAAATGAAACGGATCTGTTGGCTGATTGTGGCAACCCTGCTGGGGGCCTGCAGCCCGGCACCCGACTTCACCGACGGCGCGGGAAAGAAGGTCAGCCTCGCGGATCTCGGTGGCAAACCGCTGCTGGTCAACTACTTCGCCCCCTGGTGCGCCCCCTGCCTGCGGGAGATGCCCCTGCTGGCAACATTGCACCAGGAAGGTCAGATCCGGGTGATCGCCATCAACTATGATCCCGCCTCCCCCGCCGAACTGACCGAGCTGGCAAGGCGCCACGCCATCAGGGTTCCCCTGATGATCCCGGATGACGACGCCCGCCTCCCGTTCCCAAGGCCCGGGGCGCTGCCCACCAGCTATCTGCTCGATGCCAGGGGCACGCTGCTGGAGACCCTGGTGGGGGAGCTGGACGAGCAGAAGATAGGCGAGATAAAACGCCGCCTGGCGAGCTCCCCATAGCAGAGCCATCCATCATTCTCATTTCTTCATCATCAAGATGCGTTGAAACCGATGAAAGGCCCTATTTTAGCCTGCAAAACAAGGCGGGGTGCCCCCAAAGGAGCACCCCGCCTGCCATCAACCCGCTCCGGACTCAGCCCTTGAGGCTGTCCAGATCCTTCTTGGCCCGCTCCAGCTGGGTGATGCGCGCCTCGATGCGGGCCAGGGTCAGCTTGTCGCTGGTGGTGCCCCGCGCCACGATCAGTTCGTCGATGGCCGCCTGATAGTCCCCGCGCAGGGAAAGGGTCTCCGCCCGTGCCATGTGCAGGTCCGTCATTCTGCCCGCCTTGCGGTAGGCGTCAGACAGTAGGCTCCAGGCCAGGCTGTTCTCGTCGTGCTCCCGGGCATAAGGGTCCAGGATGGCGATGGACTTCTTGTAGTTGCCCCCCTCCAGATAGGCGTTGCCGAGGTTCACCACCACCACCTCGTTGTCCGGCATCCGGGTGCGGAAGCGCTCCAGTCTGGCGATGGCCTGGGCGCTGCGCCCCTTGGCGAGATCGATGTCGGTCAGGGCATCCACCACGAAGAGATCCTCCGGGTGACGGGTCGCCAGCTCCTGCATCAGGGTGTCGGCCTCGTCGGTGCGCTTGAGCTGCAACAGGGCCAGCGCCTTGCCATAGATGGCGGCATCCTTGAGGGGGTAATCCCCCTTCTGCAGGCGGCTGTCGAAGTAGGTGAGCAGCGCCTGGGGCGTCTCGGTGCCATAGCGCACCTGGATGCGCACCTTGGCCAGCCAGAAGTCCAGGCTCGGCGGCAGGGCGCGCGCGCCATAGCTCCCGGCCCGGGCACGGGCTTCGCTGATCCGGGTCTCCGGCAGGGGGTGAGTCAGCAGCATCTCCGGCGGCTTGCTGGCGTAGCGGTACTCCGCCGCCAGCTTCTGGAAGAAGTTGGCCATGCCCATGGGATCGAACCCGGCGTCATACAGCGTCTTCATGCCGATGCGATCCGCCTCGTATTCGTTGTCCCGGGTGTAGTTGATGGCCGACTGCATCGACAAGCCAAGCGTGGTCTGCAAGGCCGCGATGCCGGCGGTGGGGTTGATCACCGCGAGTGCAATGGAGCCCACCAGGCCGGCCAGGGTCATGGCGGAGCTGCTCGCCTGTGCCTCCATGTAACGGGCGATGTGACGCTGGGTCACGTGGGTGATTTCGTGGGCCAGTACCGAGGCCAGCTCGCTCTCGCTCTCGGCGTAGAGGAAGAGGCCGGTGTGCACCTTGACCCGGCCACCGAGGAAGGCCGCCGCGTTGATGCTGGGATCGTTGATGAGGAAGAAGGTGAACGGGAAGCGCACCCCGTCGGCATTGGTCAGCAGCCGCTGGCCCAGATCGTCGATGTATTCGTTGAGCACGGGGTCATCGATGATGGGCAGGCCCGCCCGGGCAAAACGCATGAAGGCGTTGCCGTAGCGCACCTCCTGCTCGATGGGCAGTGCGGCGACCCCGGCGGTACCGATGTCGGGCAACTGGTTGCTCCCCTGGGCGTGGAAGGTCGCCCCCATCAGGGTGACCAACAGGGGAAGCGATGCTATCAGGGGGGAAAAACGTGCCACGTTATCTCTATCTCCAATCAGACCCCAGCGGGCATCGGCAGAATACCCTTGCCATTCAAGGCCCACAAGCGTTGTTTCATCCTCTCATCACGGCCATAATGACCGCCACGCACGCGATGGAGTTCTCATGGAACAGCTCGACCTGACCCCCTGGCGTTGTCCCGAGCCCCTCATCCGGCTCAAGCTCTGGTTGCGCCAGGCCCGGCCCGGTCAATCCGTGTGCATCCAGCTCGGGGATGCAGGCTCCCGGCAGGACATTCCCGCCTATCTGCGCCGTCAGGGTCACCATGTCCAGACCCTGGAAGAGTCAGCTGCCCGCCTCTCCCTGCTGCTCGTCGTTGCCCGTCACCCCCGGGACGCCCTGCTCGCCCCCGAGCCCATGCCACCCACCCCGTGAGCCGCCATTCAAGGAAGCCTCGATGTTAGATGTATTGAAGCGCTGGTATCAGACCCGTTTTTCCGACCCCGATGCCGTCACCCTCTTCCTGCTGCTGGTCTTCTGCTTTGCCGTGCTCTGGCTGTTTGGGGATCTGCTGGCACCGCTGCTGGTGGCCCTGGTGATGGCCTATCTGCTGGAGTGGCCGGTGAGTCGCCTGCAACGGGGCGGCCTCTCTCGCACCGTCGCTACCAGCCTGGTCCTGCTGTTGTTCATCACGGTGACGACCCTGATGCTGCTGGGCCTCATCCCGACGCTGGTGAGCCAGGGGGTCAACCTGGCCAAGGAGGCCCCCGCCATGCTGGCCCATGCCCAGGACTATGTGCGCACCCTGCCGGAAAAATACCCCGAGATCATCGACGTCAGCCTGGTGGAGACCATCATCGACAACATTCGCCAGCGCATCCTGACCGGCGGCGAACAACTGGTGAGCGCCTCTTTGAGCTCCCTCATCAACGTGGTGGCCATCCTCATCTACGCCATCCTGGTGCCCCTGATGGTCTTCTTCATGCTCAAGGACAAACAGGTGCTGATGGGCGGCCTGCGCCGCTTCCTGCCCCGCAACCGCACCCTGGTGAACCGGGTCTGGGTGGAGATGAACGACCAGATCATCAACTACATCCGCGGCAAGGTTATCGAGATCGTCATCGTCGGCATCGCCACCTATGTGCCCTTCGCCCTGATGGGATTGCGCTACTCCGCCCTGCTGGCGGTCGCGGTGGGCTTCTCCGTGCTCATCCCCTATATCGGTGCCGCCGCGGTGACCGTGCCGGTGGCCATGGTGGCCCTGTTCCAGTGGGGGCTGACCCCCGACTTCGCCTGGCTGATGGTGGCCTATTTCGTGATCCAGGCCCTAGACGGCAACCTGCTGGTCCCCCTGCTCTTCTCCGAGGCGGTCAACCTGCACCCGGTGGCTATCATCATCGCCGTGCTGGTGTTTGGCGGTCTGTGGGGCTTTTGGGGCGTCTTCTTCGCCATTCCCCTCGCCACACTGGTCAAAGCGGTGCTCAATGCCTGGCCCAAGCGGGAAGATCTCCCCCGCCCCGCCCCCTGACCCTGGCAAGGGGCGAGGCCGGGTCTCGCCCCTTCCAGATACCGGCCACCAGCAGCACCTCCGTGACGCTGGCTCATGCTTGCCTTGTCGGGTTTAATTGAAAACCGACATCCGTTTGACTTGCTACGCAGGTCTGATTCGTTCCCACTGCCCACCCACCGACAAGGATCTGTCATGTCCCCAGTCCCTGCCCTGCGCCATGCCTCTTTGGGTGCCTTTCTGGCACTGCTGTTCTGTTCTCCCGTCCGGGCAGACCTCGATATCGGGGCCCTCAGCGCCTTCTCCAGCGACAGCCCTGACAGCCCCATTCCCAAGGGGCTGGTGCTGGGCGGGGCCGTCATCGGCGGTCAGGCCCGTTACCAGCACCAGGACGATACCCTGATGCCCATCCCGGGGGCCCTCTATTTTGGTGACAACCTGATGTATCTGGGGGATCGGGCCCGCTACTACCTGAGCCGGGATGGCAACCTCTCGACCTATGCCTTCGGCCGGATGCGCTTTGGCAACCTGGACCCGGACGACGATCCCTTCCTCCATGGCATGGAGAAGCGCAAGGGGCAGTTCGAGGCCGGTGTTGGGGCCGATATCATCACTCCCTACGCCCTCTGGAGCGTGCGGGCCACCACGGATGTGACCGGCACCAGCAACGGTCAGGAGCTGATGCTGTGGGCCAACTTCCCCATCATCCGCGGCCCCCTGCTGCTGATGCCGGGAGCCGGCGTGATGCTGCGCAGCCACAACCTCGCCAACTACTACTTCGGCGGTGTCTCGCAAGACGAAGCGAGGGCGGACAGGCCGGCTTGGAACACGGGCACCACCCTCTCCCCCATGGTCTCCCTCATCGGCAGCTATCGCTTCAGCGCCAACTGGATTGGCGGCTTTGGCATCAACTACGAGCGCTACGACGACGATATCGCGGACAGCCCCATCGTCCAGCATCAGGGAGAACTCTATGCAGGCTTCGGGGTGGGCTACATCTGGTAGCCCCATCCGGACTGGACAACAAAAAAGGAGCCCATGGCTCCTTTTTTACGGCTATCCGGCGCAGCGTCACCCTGCCACTTCGGCGAGAAATTCGGCGAGCGCCTGGTTGATGAACGCGGGGTTCTCCAAGGTCGAGATGTGACCGGCCCCCGGGATCTCCCTGAACGGGCACCCCAGCACCTCGGCCATCAGATACCCCTCCAGCACAGGGCGAGCCTTGTCCTCGCACCCCGTCATCACCAGTGCGGGCAGCCTCATCTCTTCGAGCCAGTCGATGCGATCCTCCCGGGTCACGAAGCTGCGCCCCACCGCCACCAGGCTCGCCACCTTGTCGGCGGGCCATTGGGCCAGCCGTGCCTTGAAACCGGCCATCAGGGCCGCGTCCGGTTGATGGGCGAAGAAGAGCGGCGCCACCTGATCGGCGATGGGCGCAGGCACGGCGCCGACCTGTTCGATCATCGCCAGCATGCCGAGATAGCGCTCGCAGGTGATCTGGGGTTCAAGGCCGACGAAGCTGTCCATCAGCACCAGGCCCTTGAGGCGAGCAGGCGCCATGCGCGCCAGCTCCACGCCCCACATGCCACCGATGGAGAGCCCCACCAGCACGCACTCGTCGATGCCAAGGGCATCGAGCAGCGCCAGATGATCCCGGGCCAGGGTCGCCAGGGTGCAGGGCCCCTCGGGCAGCACATCGGAATCCCCGTGACCCCAAAGCTCGGGCACGATGCAGCGATAATGCCCCTTGAGGGCCTCGATTTGCGGTGCCCACATGGCACTGTCCCACAGGTAGCTGTGGCCAAAGAGCAGTGCCGGACCCTGCCCCTCGTCCAGATAGGCCATGCGGCGGCCCGCTATCTCCATAAACTGCTTCATGTTTTCTCCTGTTGCCAGCGGCGATGAAACTGGCTTTCCTGTTTTTCTGTTGCCAGCGGCTGATAAGGCGGCAGTGTAACACGCCACCCTTGGCAGGGGTGCCCGCCTGGTGCAAGCTGGAGAGACTCACAACGAGGAGTCACCAAGGAGAGGATGATGGCCAAGGAAAAGAGCAAGAAACGCCCCCGTCTGGACAAGAAGACCTACGAACATCACCTCGCCCACCTGCAGGAGGAGCTGGTCAAGTTGCAGGAGTGGGTCAAGCAGGAGGGGCTCAAAGTGGTGGTGCTGTTCGAGGGGCGCGACGCCGCGGGCAAGGGGGGCGTCATCAAGGCGATCACCGAACCCCTCAACCCCCGGGTCTGCCGGGTCACCGCCCTGCCCGCCCCCTCGGATCGGGAGCGTACCCAGTGGTACTTCCAGCGCTACGTGGCGCACCTGCCCTCGGCGGGCGAGATGGTGCTGTTTGACCGCTCCTGGTACAACCGGGCCGGGGTCGAACGGGTGATGGGCTTTTGCAGCGACGACGAGTATCGCGAATTCCTGCGCGCCTGCCCCGAATTCGAGCGGATGTTGATCCGCTCCGGCATCACCCTCATCAAATACTGGTTCTCGGTCAGCGACGAAGAGCAGGAGAAACGCTTCAAGGAGCGCATCAACACTCCCATCAAGCGCTGGAAATTCAGCCCCATGGATCTGCAATCCCGCTCACGCTGGGTGGAATACTCCCGCGCCAAGGATGACATGTTCACCTACACGGATACCGAGGATTGCCCCTGGTTCGTGGTGGACGCCGACGACAAGCGCCGCGCCCGCCTCAACTGCATCTCCCACCTCCTTGGCAAGGTGCCCTACGAGGCGATCCACTACGAGCCCATCACCCTGCCCCCCATCAAGACCGAAGGGTATGAGCGCCCACCGCTCACCAGCCAGCACTTCGTGCCGGACGTCACCGCCGCCCTCGAGTCAGACAAGCACGGACAGTGACGGGACCCCGGCCAGCCGCCCCCGCTGGCCGGACCCGGGCTTCGGATGACGGGCAATAAAAAGCCGGTCTTGCGACCGGCAAAAGGCATTGAACGTATAGAAAGGAAAACCTGGCACTCTCGCCCTCTCAGGCGCGGATATATTTGGCCGTGCGCGGGAACGCCTGTTCTTTGGCATCGAACAGGTAGCAGGCTTCGGCCGGGATGCCGACGCTGTACTCCTGGCCGGTGGCCACGTCGATGTCGGAGCTCGCCTTGACGGTGAAGTCGTGACCATCCACGTCCATGTAGACGAAGGATTCTGCCCCCAGGTGTTCGGCAACCTGCACCACGCCGCTCACGCGGCTGTCGGCATGGGCATGACCCAGCGGCACCAGGTGCTCGGGGCGAATGCCCAGCTCCACCTTGTCACCCACCGCGCCGCGACGGGCATCCACCCGGGCACGCACGGTATCGCCGGAGGTGAGCTTGACCACGCACTCCTGCTCGCCGATCTCCACCAGCTCGCCCGCCAGGAAGTTCATCTTGGGGGAGCCGATGAAGCCCGCCACGAACTTGTTGTCCGGGTTGTGGTAGAGCTCGAGGGGGGTGCCGAACTGCTCCAGGTTGGTGGCCGCCTCGCCCTTGAGCGGGCTCAGCACCACGATGCGGTTGGCCAGCGTCATGGCCTCCACCTGGTCGTGGGTCACGTAGATGATGGTGGAGTTGAGCTCCTTGTGCAGCTTGGCGATCTCGATGCGCATCTTGACCCGCAGGGCGGCGTCGAGGTTCGACAGCGGTTCGTCAAACAGGAACACCTGCGGCTGCTGCACGATGGAGCGGCCGATGGCCACCCGCTGACGCTGACCGCCAGAAAGGGCCTTGGGCTTGCGGTCCAGCAAAGGCTCGAGACCCAGGATCTCGGCGGCGCGCATCACCCGCTTGTGGATGTTCTCCTTGTCCATCTTCTTGAGCTTGAGGCCAAAAGCCATGTTCTCGTAGATGTTCATGTGCGGGTAGAGGGCGTAGGACTGGAACACCATGCCCACGTTGCGCTCCACCGGCGGCACGTCGTTCATGTAGCGCCCGCCGATGGTCAGCTCGCCGCTGGTGATGTCTTCCAGACCCGCGATCATCCGAAGCAGGGTGGACTTGCCGCAGCCGGACGGGCCGACGAAGACGATGAACTCCCCTTCCTTGATGTCCAGGTTGATGCTGCGCAGGGTGTCCTTGTGGACAGCCGGGTCGTAATTTTTGCGAACGTTGTTGAGTACTACTTCAGCCATGTCGAGCTCCGCTCTTGAATCTTTGCAAATCGTGATGACGGGGGGAGCCAGCTCCCCCGGCCATGAACCGTTAACCTTTCACGCCGCCTGCGGTCAGACCGCCCACCAGCCAGCGCTGGGCGAGCAGGAAGACGACCGTGATGGGGAAGCCTGACAGCACGGCGGCTGCGGCGAAGTCACCCCACAGGTAGTTCTGCGGATAGAGGTACTGCTGGGCCCCGACCGCCAGGGTCAGATTGTTCACATCCTGCAACAGGATGGAGGCCATGGGCACCTCGGTGATGGAGCCGATGAAGGCCAGGATGAACACCACCGCCAGAATGGGCACCGACAGGGGCAGCAGGATCAGGCGGAACGCCTGCCACGGAGTAGCGCCATCGATGGCCGCCGCCTCCTCCAGGGAGGAGTCGATGGTCTCGAAGTAGCCCTTGATGGTCCAGACGTGCAGGGCGATGCCCCCCATGTAGGCCAGGATCAGGCCGCCGTGGGTGTTGAGACCCAGCCAGGGGATGTAGTCACCGATCTTGTTGAAGAGCGCGTAGATGGCCACCAGTGCCAGCACCGCCGGGAACATCTGGAAGATCAGCATGCCCTGCAGGATGGTGGACTTGCCACGGAACCGCAGACGGGCGAAGGCGTAGGCACAGGTGGTGGAGAGCACCACTATCATCAGGGCGGTGATGCCCGCCACCTTGATGGAGTTCCACAGCCAGGTCAGCACCGGGAACGGCGGCGGCGTGATGCTGCCGTCGGCGTTGGTGATGGACATGCCGAGCGCCAGCTTCCAGTGATCCAGGGTCGGATTGGTGGGGATGATCTCCCCCACCGAGAAGTTGCCGTTACGGAACGAGATGGCGATGACCATGATCAGCGGGAAGATGATCAGTGCCAGGAAGCCCCACATCACCAGGTGGGTTGCCCACACCCGGTATTTGACTGATTTGGGTTGTACGATTGCCATGTTGAAGCCTCCTTACAGTTGCTTGTCGGCTTTGGACAATTTCAGGTTGAGCAAGGCCAGCGCACCCACGATGAGGAAGATGGCGGTGGCGATGGCACTGGCCAGACCGTAGTCCTGACCACCCGAGCCCTGGAACGCGATCCGGTAGGTGTAGCTCACCAGCAAGTCGGTGGTCCCGGCCGGCGTGGTGGCCCCGATGATGTCCGGCGCCCCGTTCGTCAACAACTGGATAAGTACGAAGTTGTTGAAGTTGAAGGCAAAGGATGCAATCAACAGCGGTGTCAGCGGCTTCATCAAGAGCGGTACGGTGATCTTGAAGAAGTTCTGTACCGGCCCCGCCCCGTCCATGGCAGACGCCTCGTAGAGATCTTCCGGAATCGCCTTGAGCAGGCCCATGCAGAGGATCATCATGTAGGGGTAACCGAGCCAGGTGTTGACGATGAGGATCATCACCTTGGCCAGGAAGGGATTGGTGTACCAGTCCGGCTTGATGCCGAAGGCCGCTTCCAGGAACAGGTTGATTTCACCGAAGTTCTGGTTGAACAAGCCCTTGAACACCAGGATGGAGATGAACGCCGGTATCGCATAGGGCAGGATCAGCATGACCCGGTAGAAACCACGCCCCCTGAGCTGCTCCCACTGCACCAGACACGCCAGCACCATGCCGATCGCCAGGGTGAACGCCACCGAACAGGCGGAGAAGATCACGGTCCAGACGAAGATCTGCATGAAGGGACTCTGGATACCCGGGTCCGTCATGATGCGCATGAAGTTTTTCCAACCCACGCTCACCACGAAACCGGGGGCAACGCCCTTGCCGACGAAGTGACCTTCCGCATCGATGTACTGGTAGAAGCCGGTGTCACCGTTGGGCAGCATCAGCTCGCCGCTCTGGTTGTCACGCAGCAGGTTGGCATCTTTTATCATGACGCCGGACTTGAGCACGGCGCCGTCGACCAGCTGGGTATAGAGCTGTTTCTGGGCGGCGAACTTGCGCAGGCTGCTCAGGGTCAGATGGATATTGCCTTCGGGCAGTACCACATCCAGGGCACTCAGGTGGGTGCGGTGATCGACGATGGCACGAATGGGTGCCGCCTCGCCGACCGTGGCCCCGTCCAGAGGCTGCAACTGAACAACCTGGGGCTCGTCACGGACCCGTCCTTCACGGACGGCCAGGGTACGCGCCTTGTTGTTCAGCAAGGTAAGGGGTTGACTGATAAAGGATTGGTCGTCCTGTTTCAGCAGCAGCTGAAACTGATTGTTCTCACCACCCAGGAGGGTGAAATCGAATTCACCGCCGGTCACCTTGTAGGTTTTTTTCAGATGGTAATCCCGAGCCTGCTCAAGGGAGAGCAAGTTGGATCCCGAATAGTTGGTGAAGGCGATGCCGATCGTGTAGGCAAGAGGGAAGATGATAAAAACAACCATGCCTGCCACACCGGGGAAAATATAACGGTGGGCATAGGTCTTCTTGTTCATGAAGACATAGAGACCGACGGATACGACCACCAGATCGAGCAGGGCAAATACCCACTCGCCGCTGGCATACATCATCACGGCCGCATAACCATTAAGCACTGCGATCAGTGCCGCCATGGTCCATTTCAGCCAGACGTACTTGTCTTTCTTCGGACCGGCATAGGATTCGATAGAAGGTACTACTTCCATGCCAATTAACCTTTATTGCGCCAAGAGAGATTGAGAGAGTGGGAGGCCCGAAGGCCTCCCGGGTAGTGCATGCTTACTGGACGATACGCTTGGCAGCGGTATCCAGGGCTTCGTCAACACCCTGACGGCCAGAGGTGACGTTCTTGAGGGCGGTTTCGAAGGAGGACCAGAAACGGCTCATCTCGGGCACGGACGGCATCGGTTCGCCGTTCTGGGCGTTCAGCATGGTGGCCTTGATGTTGGGGTCGGCTTCCAGGGTCTTCTGGAAGGACTTCAGGGCCACGGCACCCAGCGGCTTGTCGGCGTTCATCGGCGCCAGACCGGCATCGGTCAGCAGGTAGTTCTCGAGGAACTCGATGGCCAGATCCTTGTTCGGGCTGGCGGCGTTGATGGTGGCACCCAGTACGCCAACGAAGGCCTTGGCCGGCTTGCCTTTCAGGGTCGGCAGCTGGGCTACGCCATACTTGATGCCGCTCTTGTCCAGGTTGCTCCAGGCCCAGGGGCCGTTGATCATCATGGCTACTTCGCCCTTGTTGAACTTGGCGTCCATCACACCGTAGTCGATGCCCTTCTCCAGGTGACCGGATTTGATCATCTCGGAGATGTAGCCGACGCCAGCCTTGGCACCTGCGTTGTTCACGCCGGTGTCTTTGACGTCATAGCCGGTGGCGGTCTTCTTGAAGGCATAACCACCGTTGGCAGCCACCAGGGGGTAGCTGAAGTAGGGGGTGTCATAGGCCCACATGATGGCGCGCTTGCCATTTTTCTTCAGGTCTTCGTCGATCTTGGCGATCTCTTCGAAGGTCTTCGGCGGGTTGGGCAACAGATCCTTGTTGTAAATCAGGCTGACGGCTTCTACCGCGACCGGGTAGCCATAGGTCTTGCCATCGACGGTCATGGCATCCCAGGCGAATTGCTCGAACTTGGCCTTGGTGGCGGCATTCGGGGTCACGGGAACCAGCAGACCGGACTTGACCCACTCACCGTAACGGTCGTGAGCCCAGAAGAAGATGTCCGGGCCGTTGCCGGTGGCGGCGGCTTGCTGGAATTTGACTTCAACCTGATCCGGGTGGGCGACGGTGACCTTGATGCCGGTTTCGGCTTCAAACTTCTTGCCGACTTCGGCCAGGC
The DNA here is from genome assembly GCF_040908105.1 of Aeromonas sp. R7-2. Classification (NCBI taxonomy): domain Bacteria; kingdom Pseudomonadati; phylum Pseudomonadota; class Gammaproteobacteria; order Aeromonadales; family Aeromonadaceae; genus Aeromonas; species Aeromonas sp. R7-2. The sequence continues at coordinate 46,520 of NZ_JBFODC010000015.1, forward strand.
CGTTGTAGCCCTTGTCACCGTTGATCCAGATGGTCAGCTGACCTTCATCAATGGCAGCAGTGGCAGAGCAGGCCACGCCCAGGGTAGCCAGACCGATCAGGGATGACAGCAATTTCTTTTTCATGAGCCTTTCCTTGTATTAGTTCCGCGCTGTAAGAGCATTGTGTGCAGATGAATATTATCCCAAGCAGTCAATGCCTCACATGACACGCCTCGCATTTTTGAAATGCAATTACGTATTTTCTTCCAGAAAGTTATGAAAACATTTTCTTATTTCAGCGACTTAGGAAGGGATATCCCCATATTTTTGCCAAGATATGGAAATTAAATTACAGAAGGGAAATTAATTTACGTCATTGAAAGGGATTTCACCCCACTGAAAACCCTTTCATTCCCGATATTTTGTTCAATGTGTTAACAAAAGTACTGAGGTGGTTTCCATCTACATCACCCCCTTAAATAAAAAGGCACCGGAGCAGACTCCGGTGCCTTTTTGCAAGAAATGACGGCTGGATCACATTACGACTGGCGCAGCAATTGATCCTTGAGATTGGGCGGGACTCCCCTGATGGTCAGGGTGTCGGTCTGGGGATCGTAAAAGACCCGGCTGTTGAGCAACTTCTGCTCGAAGCTCAGGGTCAGGCCGCCACCGGAGCCCACAAACTTGGTCAAGCCCCGCAGGGTGGAACGGTCCGCCGGGAAGCGCTCCTCCAGCTCGTACTCCTGACCGATGAAGCTGTAAAAATCGAGGTCCCCATCACCGGGCAATTCCGCCGACAGCTCCTTGATCTCGATCTCCTCGCCGGCGCTGGCCTGCTCGGTGCAATATTTGAAGACCTGCTTCTTGTAGTCATTGCGTTCGGCCGGTTCGAGTTGGCGGCTGTCACAGTAATCGTCCACCGCCTGCAGCAACCCCTTGTTCTGGATCTTGGCATCCATGCCCTCCCGGGCCCCCAGCAGATCCATGAAGAAATCCCCCAGCTTGCGACCGACCCGGCCCTTGCTGAAGGTGATATAACGACGAGAATCCCCCTGGGTTTTCCACTCGGTGAGATCGATGCGGGCCACCAGATTGAGTTTGCCGATATCCAGGTACTGGATGTGGCGCAGCTCCAGCGCCTCGCTCACGGTGACGCTCTCCTTGCCTTCCAGCAGGGCGATCATCAGGTAATCCACCCCCACATAGTTGTACTTGGCAATCAGCAACACCCCTTGCTCGTCCAGGGCATGCTCCACCAGCTGCTTGACCAGCATCTGGGTCAGGTTAACGGAAAAGGGGACGAACTCGGTCTGCTCCGCCAGCAACTGCTCCAGGGCGATGCGAAAGGCGGGGGAAGGCTGCTTGGGGGCGTCTTCCCCCTCCGCCAGCTCGGCGACGGCGGCCTCGGGATCGGCGAAGAAGCCAAAGCCCTTTCCCCCCTTGCCGTTGTAGATGCGATGCAGCTCCGCCATCAGCCCTTGTACCGCCTCGTCGGCAGGCAGGGTCTGGCTGCGGGTATCGGCGTGGGGCTGGCCATCGTTGCCCGCCCGCAGGGAGTGAAGAATGATCTTGTCGATATCGAGACTCATGTCACAAAGCCATAGTGTTAGCCGAAAGGGTGAAGTATTATAAGGCGCTTTGAACCGAGGTGAACCCAAGATTATGCCCATCGTATCAAAGTACAATAACGAGCAGTTTGACGCCCTGATGAACGACCTGATCACCGCCCTGGAGAAACACAAGGCACCGGTGGATCTCAGTCTGATGGTCCTTGGCAACCTGACCACCAACATCATCAACGGCATGGCCCCGGCCCAGCGCCAGGCGATCACCGAGAAGTTCATCCAGGCACTCACCGCCTCGGTGGGCCATCGCCACGATGCGCACTGAGTTTCTTCGCATTCTTTGATGTTTTTCAAGCAGATGGATCATTATGGTCGAAACCGGCAACCCCTATCGCGATAATGTCTCTCGCCTGATCACCTGGGGGCATTGGTTCTCCTTCTTCAACATCATCCTGGCCATGCTGATCTCGACCCGTTACCTGGGCGCCATCAGCTGGCCGTCGACCACGCTCGGCGTGACCTATCTCGTCATCAGCTGGATAGGTCATTTCTCGTTCCTGAGCTTCGTCACCTATCTGCTGACCATCTTCCCCTTGAGCTTCATCCTGCCCAGGGAGAAGCCGCTGCGCTTCATTTCATCCATCATCGCCACCCTGGCGCTGGTGCTGCTGCTTATCGACACCCAGGTGTTCCAGCTGTTCAAGTTCCACTTGAATGGCCAGGTGTGGCAACTGCTGCTGGATCAGGCGCAGACCGAAGAGGGCTCTATCTGGAGCATCATCTTCGTGGCGGTGCCCGCCATCTTCCTGCTGCAACTGCTGCTGTCGGCCTATGTGTGGCGCAAGATCAACAAGCGCAAACGCCGCCAGTACGGCAATCAGGTGGGACTGGCCCTGCTGGTCTGCTTCATCCTGACCCATCTGGTCAACAGCTGGGCGGATGCGACCCTGTATCAACCCATCACCATGCAGCGGGCCAACTTCCCCCTCTCCTACCCCATGACCGCCAGAAGCTTCCTGGCCAAGCATGGCTGGCTCGACCTCGAGCAGTATGAGAAGAAGGCCGAAGATCAGGGAAGCGCTGAGCACCGTCTGCTCTATCCCTTGCGCCCCCTCAGCGTGAGCGCACCCAGCGATCACAAAAACCTGCTGGTGGTGGTGGTCGACTCCCTGCGAGCCGACATGCTCAACAACATCAACATGCCCAATCTGCAACGCTACGCGGACAACCACTTCAATTTCCGCCAGCACATGAGTGGTGGCAATGATGAAGCCATGGGGATGTTCAGCCTCTTCTACGGGCTGCCCGGCCACTATTACGGGGACATCCGGGCCGACAAGCGCCCCCCCGTGCTGTTCGACGAGATGCTGCGTCAGGACTACCAGTTCGGCCTGTTCGGTGCACTGGAAGATGCCAAGCAGTATCGCCAGAGCCTGCTTGCGGGTCTGCGCAAGCAGGTCTTCGTCTCCCGCCAGACCGATGACCGCAGGCTCATCGACGACTGGCAGCAGTGGCTTGGCACGCGCACCGCGGACAGACCCTGGTTCTCTCTGGTCTATCTCTCTAGCCCGGGGGATTATCAGGTGCCCGCCAGCATCAAGGGCCCCTTCCAGCCCGAGTTGACCCGCTTCAACCCGGCCACTGCCTATCGGCCCGAGAACCTGCAGAAGCTGGAGAACCGCTACAAGAACGCGGTCTTCTATACCGATCAACTGCTGGAGCAGATGCTGACCCAACTGCAATTGCAGGGGCTTGATGATCAGACCATCGTCGTGGTCACCTCCAACCACGGTCAGGAGTTCAACGAGACCCAGAGCAACAGCTGGGGCTATGGCAGCAATTACTCGACCTATCAGGTGCAGGTCCCCCTGGTGCTGGCCTGGCCTGGTGCCGAACCTGCGCCCCAGGCGCAGGCGAGCAGCCACCTGGATCTGGTACCGACCCTGATGAAGAACATGCTGGGTGTACGCAACCCCTATCGTGACTACAGCACGGGGCGCAACCTGTTCGAAGCCAGTACACGCACATGGCTGCTGGCGGGGGATCAGAATGACTTCGCCATCTATCAGGGCAACACCATCACCCAGTTCAACAAGCAGGGGGACTTCGAGCTGCTGGACCGCGACACCTATCGCCCCATCAAGCACGGCACCCCGGACATGGGCACCCTGATCCAGGTGATGAACGAGCTCAATCGCTTCTATCGCGCCCCCTGATCAGCGCCAGCCTACCTCCTTGAGCCCGCCCCTATGGCGGGCTTTTTCTTGCCCGCACCACGCCCGTCCTCCTGTTTCCCATGGCGTCATTCGCAAACGTATGCCACTACCTTACTGATTTATCCCTCAAAAAACTCAATTCGATCAATATCATAAAAACAAAATGATAATGATTGTCATTTATTGATCTACTTGACTCCCTCTGCAATAATCCGCGCCCCTCAGGCTTAAATAATAATTATTCTCAAATATGAAAATTCGACTTCTTCACTACTGGCCCATGCTGCTGTCCGGTACGGCGCTGGCTGCCAGCGATCCCGCCGGGGTCGACACAACGGACATGCTCCCCGAACTCAAGGGGCGGGAAACCATCGTGGTCAAGGGACAGCGCATCGAGCAGAAGCTCTCCGACGTGTCGGGTTCCATCACCGTCATCACGGAGGAGGATCTGGATCGCCAGGTTGCCACCGAACTCACCGATGTGTTCAAGAACGAACCCGGCGTCTCGGTGACCGGCTCCGCTGGCCGCCCCCAGAACATCATCATCCGCGGCATGGGCGGCAACCGGGTGCTCATCATCAAGGACGGGGTGCGGGTCAGCGACGGTTTTGGCGCCGACGACCTCAACGACAAGGTGGGGCGCTTCAGCTTCGATCTCGACGACGTCAAACAGATAGAGGTGGCCAAGGGAGCCGGTTCCTCCCTCCATGGCTCCGATGCCATCGGCGGCACCATCGTCATCAGCACCAAGCAGCCGGAAGATTACCTTCAGGGCCAGGATGCCTATCTCAGCAGCAAGGTGCTGCACGATGGCAACAGTGACAAGCAGAAGCTGAGCGCCACCGGCGCCGCCCGGATACGGGATACCGAACACCTGCTGCGCCTCTCCGGCTGGCAGGGACATGAGACCGCCAACTACGACGAGAGCCGCATCCCGGCGGATCTGGATGGCCTCAGCGCCTCCACCAGCTCTCGCATCCAGCTGAACGAACATCATCTGCTGCGCCTCGAACTCGACTACTTCGAGGACAACGCCGAACGGGATCAGGGGCCGCGCGAAGTGCCCCAGCCCGATGGCAAGTGGCAGGTGCGCCAGTACCACGAGCAGGGCAGCCAACGCACCCAGGGGGGAAAGCTGGCCTGGGAGGCGAGCAACCTCGACACAATACTGGCCGACAGCCTCACCTGGAGTGCCTACGGCAATCACTCGAAAAACACCGCCAACAAGCGCAGCCTGCTGCAAAACGATCTGCTGAGCGGTTATCCGCGCTATCGCAGCGAACGGGAGCTCGCCACCTTCACCGAAGACAGGATCGGTACCGAGCTGGATGTGCGCCGGGATCTCGCCACCGGCCATCTCGCCCATCAACTCAGTTACGGCATTGAGCTGGAGCGCACCACCCACGAGCGGCCGGTGGAGAAGCTGAGTCTGGAGGCCGGCATTCCCCAACCCGGCCAGTCCGCCCCCTTCAGCCGCGCCCGTACCGACAGGGCCGGAGTCTGGCTCGGCGACGTGGCCAGCCTGGGCCAGTGGCAGTTCACCCCCACCCTGCGCATGGATCACCAGTGGCTCACGCCGCTGGACGGCAGCCACGACAGCAACCACAGCTGGCACCTCTCCCCGAGCCTGGCCACCAGCTACCGCTTCAACGACCAGTGGCGCAGCTGGCTCAGCTACGCCAACGGGTTCCGGGCGCCTTCCTACGACAAGGTGTACGGCAACATCCCCCACTACTTCGCCCTGCCGCCCTTCGAGATCATCGCCAACACAGGGCTCAAGGAGGAAACCAGCCACAGCATCGAGTGGGGGCTGAGTGGCGAGGGGGACAACTGGAGCATCAAGCCAGCGCTCTTCTACAACCGCTACTACAACTTCATCGACTGGCGCGAGGTGGGGCTGCGCCTGAGCGATGGTGTCATCCTGCGCCAATATCGCAACGTCGCCAAGGCCGAAACCTGGGGGGCCGAACTCGCCGCCAGCTACTGGCTGACCCAGGAGTGGGAGCTCGCCACCAAGCTCGGCTGGGTCGATGGCGAGGACAACAAAGGTGAAGCGCTGCGCACCCTGACGCCCCTCGAGGGCAACACCCGTCTGAGCTATCAGGCCAATGAGTGGAGTCTGGGCATTCAGGCGGACTATGCCGCCGCCATGAGCCGGGTGCCCACCTGCGGCAACAGCCTGACCGGCCGCCAGGGGGACTGCCTCGAAAGTGCCGGCTGGCTCAGTTTCGCCCTGACGGCCGACTGGCTGGTCACCGACGCCCTCAAGGTCAACCTCAAGCTCGACAACCTGTTCGACACCCGCTACACCCGCTATCAGGATGTGGCCGGGCTGGAAGCCGGGACCGATGCTTCCCTCTTCACCCAGAGCGGCCGCACCCTGAGTGCCAGCCTGCGCTACACCTTCGTGGGGATCTGATGCACAGCTTACTGATCCTGGCCAGCCTGCTGGCCACGCCGGCCCCCGCCTCTCCCCTGCCTGAGGCAACCCTGGAGGCCGAGCCCCTCATCCCCGAACGCCCGCAACTGATGAAGGGGGAGATAGCCCGTCTAGATCCCTATGGTGGCTGGCGTGATGACAGCCGCCAGGATCCCGCCCTCCTGACGCTGCTGCGCGAGCAGAACCGCTGGACCGAGCAGCAGCTCGCCGGCCAGGCGCCACTGGTGCAGCGCCTGCAGACGGAGTGGCAGGGCCGGGAGCGGGGCGAACCCGTGCCGGACGACTGGCTGAGCCAGGCTGGCAGCCAGTGGCGCATGGAGGCGGACGGCAGCCTGTGGCAACGCCGCGACGCCAATGACGCTCCCCGAAAGCGGCTGGCTCCCCGCCAACCTGCCGAGGGGTATTACGAGCTCGCCGCCTGGGCCCTGCACCCGGACGGGCACCTGCTTGCCCTGGCCGAAGACCGCAGGGGAGATCGGGACTACCGCATCACCCTGCTGGATCTGGCGAGTGGCGAGACTCTGGCCTCTTTGCCTCACCGCGCCGGCGATCTGCTCTGGAGTCTGGATGGCAAGACCCTCTACACCCTCGCCAACGAGCGCCAGACCCTGCGCCCCTGGCAACTGCTGGCCTGGCAGAATGGCAAGGAGACCCTGGTGTATGAGGAGCGCGATCCCGCCTGGCTGCTCGGCCTCTATCACACCACGGATCGCCGCCACCTGGTGCTGCAAAGCAACAACCACGACAGCTCCGAGCAATACCTGCTGGACGCGGGTCGGGCCGACCTGCTCAAGGGGCGCGAGCGCGGCCTCGAGTACTACCTGGATACCCAGGGGGACAGGGTGCTGCTCAAGAGCAACCGGGACGGCGCCCTCGGCCTCTATCAGGTGGCCGACTTGAGCCTGGTGGCGAAGGGAGAGTGGCAACTGCTCTGGTCCGGCGAGGGCCGGGAACTCGAGAAGTGGCGCCTCTTTGCCCGGCACACCGTGCTGCAATACCGCAAGGAAGGGGATGACTGGCTCGATGTGCTGGATGCCAAGGGTGCGTTGACCCACAGCCTGCCGCTCACCGATGGCGCAGGCACGGCCTGGATCCAGGGCAGCCAGCAACCGGCCAGCGACAAGGTGCTCATTCGCCGCCAGGGTATGGCCGAGCCACCTCACCAGCGCTGGCTGGATCTCTCCTCCGGCGCCTGGGAGGGGACACCCGAGACCAGGGACACCTCCCCCTATCAGAGCGAGCGACGCTGGATCGCGGGCAAGGATGGGGTCAAGGTGCCTGTCTCCCTGGTCTGGCGCAAGGGCATTACCCACCCCAGGGCACTGCTGCTCTACGGCTATGGGGCTTACGGCACCCCCATGCGTCCCTACTACCAGCCCCGGGTGCTGAGCCTGCTGGATCGCGGCTTTGTCTACGCCATCGCCCATGTGCGCGGGGGCGGTCTGCTCGGCGAATCCTGGTACCGGGAGGGTCGTGGCCGGGACAAACAGCACAGCGTGGATGATTTTCTCGCCGTGGCCGATGCCCTGGCACGGGATCCCGCCATCGATCCCGCCCGGCTGTTTGCCATGGGCGGCAGCGCCGGCGGCCTGCTGGTGGCAGCGGCACTCAACCAGGCGCCCACCCGTTTCGCCGGGGCCGTGCTGCAAGTTCCCTTCGTCGACCTGCTGGGCACCATGCAGGATCCCGAGCTGCCCCTCACCCGGCAGGAGTACGCCGAGTGGGGCAATCCGGCCATCCCGGGTGACTATGCCGCGATGCGCCGCCTGAGCCCCTACGACAACCTGCACAAGGCCCCTTATCCCCCCGTCTATGTGACGGGCGGCCTACACGACAGTCAGGTGCCCTACTGGGAACCCCTCAAGTGGATAGCCCGCCTGCGATCCCATAGCACGGGAACAGGCCCCTATCTGCTGCGCACCGAACTCGACGGCGGCCACCTGGGCGCCCCCCGAACGGCGGCGCTGCGTGCGGCGCAGGAGTTTGCCTTCCTGCTCACCCTGGCGGGCGTCAACCACTGACCACTTGTCCTCTTTTTCTGGAGTGAACCATGAAACCCTCTTCCCTGGCCCTCTGGCTGGCGGCAACCCTGATCTCATCGCCACTGCTGGCGGCCGATCTGCAGTTTGTCGATGAACCACCCCTGACCACGACGCCGAAGCGCTGGCTCGAGCAGCGCCTCGGTGTGCTCCTCGCCCCCGATTACGACAGGGCCAGCCTGCTCGGCCACCATTACAGCTTTCGCCAGCTGGTGAACGGCCTGCCGGTGGCCGCCACCCAGGCCGCCGTCAGTGTCGACGGGGACGGCCGCCCCTGGCGCCTCTACCACAACCTGCGCCCCTTGCAGAGCACAGCGCCCGGCTGCGATGCCAGCGGCACCCTGGATCCCCTGCTCGCCACCCTGCGCACCGACGGCAACCAGATAGAGACGCTGGGGCCGGTCGAAGCCTGGTACTGGCGAGACGGCGATACCCTGGTGCCTGCCCTGCGCCAGCGGGTGCGCGAGCACAAGGCAGGCAATGCCAAGGCAAGCCAGGTGCAGCTGTTTGCCCGTTGCGACGGGGAGCAGGAGCTTGGCCGTCTCGGGGATCAGGCAACTACCCACCCTCTGCATGTCGCCGACGCAGGCGATATGCAGGTTCAGGCCCGGGTGTTCGACCCCGATCCCCGCACCCGCCTGCAGGACGCCAGCCTGGTCTGGCACGACGCGCTGGTGCTGGCAGAGGCCGCCTATCAGGATCCGGTTCCCCTGCCGGTGAGCCTGCAAGCCGGGCAGTATCGCCTGAGCGGCCCCCATGCCAGGGTGGTGGATGTCATGGCCCCCGAATCGGCCCCCTACAGCAGCAGTGACGTGCAGGGTTTTCGCCTGACCCGGGACGATCGCGGCTTTGCGGACATCAACGCCTACTACCATCTGGATCTCGCCCAGCGCCACCTCAAGGCGCTCGGTTTCACCGATCTCATCCCCGGGGCGCTCGACATCGACACGGACGCGGGCTATCAGGACAACTCCCTCTACGATCCGTTCGAACGCAGGCTGGAGCTGGGTCGCAGCGGCGTGCCCGATGCCGAGGATCCCATGGTCATCTGGCACGAGTTCGGCCACGGGGTGCAGCACCACATCCTGCCGGATCTCGGGGAAAAGGGTGACTGGGGAGCCATCGGCGAGGGCTTTGGCGACTACCTGGCCGCCAGTCATCGCCAGCGCAGCGAAGCCGGTCGCCAGTTCGAACCCGCCATGGTGTTCAACTGGGATGCCCGCTTCACCGACCGCACCCCGCGCCAGCTCGACGATCTGCGCGCCCGCTACCATCCGGACTACCGCTACCCCGCCCACCGCACCATCAACGGCAGCAACGGGGATCAGCTCTGGGGCACCCCGCTGTTCCAGGCCCTGCTGACGGCGGTGGCCGAGCACGGTGAGGCGGCCAGGGACGAGTTTGATCGCGTCATCATCGAATCCCACTTCGGCCTGGGGCCGGCCATTCGCATGCCGCAACTGGCCCGGATCACCGTGGATACCGCCGCCCGTCTCTACCCGACGCGAGCCTATGCCCGTCTGCTGGAGCAGGCATTTCGCCAGCACGGGCTGCTGCAAGCTCCCGTCAATATCGCCCTCGCCGAGGGGAGCGCCATCCCGCTGGGGCAGCGCCAGTCGGTGCAGCTGACCCTCAGCAATCCGGGCAAGGGGGAGGTGACCCTCAACGAGCTGGCCCTCACCCTGCCAACCGGGTTGCAGGCCGATCCTGACAGCTGGCAACCAGCGACCCTGGCCGCCGGTGCCAGCATGACCACCACCCTGCGCCTGCTGGCCCAGAGCCCGCTCGCCTGCGGCGACGAGGCGAGCCTCTCGGTGAATCTCGCCATGAGCGGTACCAGCCCCACCGAGCGCCAGTGGCAGCAATCCCTGACCCTGCCCATCGGCACCCCCGTCATCAGCCGGGCCAGTGGTCGGTCGCAGCGACTGAACGATGCCCAGAGCGAGGAGGTGCGCGGCCTGAGCGAAACCAGCCTGCTGCTGGAGAAGAGCGATGCCCGTGTGAGCGACAGGCTGCAACTGAGCCTGGATCTGCAGCATGAGGCGCTGGATGAGCTGGAGATCTGGCTCAGCTCCCCCGCCGGCACCCGGGTCCAGATCTGGGACAAGGGTTACAGCCCCCTGCCGAGCCTGAAAGGGGTCTTCCCCACCGAGTTGCAGTCCCTGCAACCCTTCAGCGCCTTCGAAGGAGAACCCCTGGCCGGTCGCTGGACCCTGGAGGTGGTGGACAGCAAACCGGGCAATCAGGGTCTCCTGAACGGGTGGAGCATCAGTCAGCGTACCGGCGCCCAGTGCGGCAACACCGTGCCCGTGCCGGATGACGGCATCATCCGCTTCGATACCTCGGACAGCAGTGGCGGGGGGGCCTTCCCCCTGCTCTGGCTGCTGCCGCTGGCCCTGTGGCGCCGTCTGCGTCGCCGCTGACTCTCCCTATATAAAGAAGAGAGGGGCCAAGGCCCCTCCAAGGACACACCATGACCATGAGAATGACCCCGATCGTCTGCCTGCTGGCCCCCCTGCTCAGCGCCTGTGGCGGCGGTTCGGACGAGGCTCCCCTGACCGCGCCGGACTACCGCCTGACGGTCAGCCTGCCCGCAGCGGGCACCCTGTGCATCAACCTAAACCAGAACGACGGCTGCGAAGCCAATGAGCCCGCCGTCAGCGGCGAGGCCGGTGCCCACTCCCTGACCCGGCGCCACCCTGATCTGCTCACCACTCCCCTGCTGTTCATTCCGGCGGATCCCGCCGCCCTGCCCCTGGCCCACCCGGCGGCGCGCCAGGACAACCAGCACCTCACCCCCAGCCCCCTCAGCACCCTGCTGCAGACGCGTATCTCGGACGGGCTGCCACCGGCTCAGGCCCTGACGGACGTCCTGCTCGCCCTGGCGCCCCTTCACCCCGGCCCAGATCTGGCGGCACTGGCGCAGCTGGGCGACTTCAACCGCGCCCTCGCCGAGCTGGCCCTCGCCGCCTTAGATGACAAGGCCACCCTGCCCGCCTTTGCCACCAGCGAGCGCCGCCTGCAGATCTGGCAGGGGCTGGTCACCCTGCTGCCCGAGCTCGCCCAGCACTTTGCCGCCAGCCCCGAGCTACTGAGCCAGCAGGCCAGACTCGCCGCCGTGCTGATGCAGCAGCAACCCCGGGCGTTGGTGACCGCAGGTGGCGTCACCACCTACACGGACGGGGTGGATTACCTGCTGACCCAGGAGCCTGCGGATCACCCGGGCCAGGAGGCGAGCCTGGGCCTGGCGCCCCTGCGCTATCGCAAGCTGGACGGCAAGGGGCAGCCCCTGGCGGACAATGCAGTCGAGTGGGAGTGCGTGGAGGATCTCAACACCGGCCTCGTCTGGGAGAAGAAGCTGGCGGATCCGGACAGTCCGAGGGATCTGCACCGCACCTTCGCCTGGGAGTTCGACGACTATCACCCGACCCAGGAGGAGCGGGATTACGCCTGCCCCGAGGGGGAGGCCATCTGCACTACGGAGCAGTACCGTCAGTGGCTCAATGCACAGCAACTGTGCGGCATCACCCACTGGCGCCTGCCCCACGCCCGTGAGCTGATGAGTTTGCAGCACTACGGCTCCCTTGCCCGCCAGGATGGCCAGCTCGTCACCCTGGATGTGCGCTACTTCCCCGATGTCGGCACCGGACTCAATGGCTTCGATGGCTATTACTGGAGCCAGACCCTGACCCCGTCCCGTCGGCTGGAGAGCGCGCCTCTGAGCGCCATCGCCCACATCTTCCTCGGCGAGGACGCCGGTGCCGACTATCCCACCCCAGTTCAAAACAGCAATGACGCCAACGGTCTGCAACTGCGCCTGGTGGCCGAGGTAACCCGATGAACAAGTATCTTCTGACCCTGCTGCTCACCCTGTGCAGCCCCCTGGCACTGGCCATCGCCATCTGCGACGACGCCCTGCCCCGTACCAGCCCCACCGCCCGTTTCCAGGATCACGGCAACGGCACCGTCACCGACAGGGGCACCGGTCTGACCTGGATGCGCTGCCAGCTCGGCCAGACCTGGCGCAACCAGAGCTGCGAGGGGGAACCCACCCGCCTCTACTGGCAACAGGCACTGCAGACGGCGGAACGGATCCGCACCGAACCGAGCCATGCCCTGTATGGCTTTGGTGGTCATCACGACTGGCGCCTGCCCACCATCAAGGAGCTCGCCAGCATTCTGGAGTCCGCCTGTTACAAACCGGCATTGAACGAAACCATCTTCCCCCGCGCCATGGCCGGGGATGGCAAGGAGGTGAACGACGGCTATGTCTATCTCTGGTCTTCCACCCCGGTGCCGGCCCTTCAGGGCGTCGCCTACCTGGACATCACCAGCGGCTCCGTCGCCCAGCGCGCCCCCCGCTCTTGGGCGAAACAGGTTCTGCTGGTGAGGTGACAGCCTGGCCATGGGGGTCACCCGGCCCCCTGTTTGACACGAGGCAAGAAGCGGCAGGGTGACCCTGGCCGTCAAAAAAGCATCAAATTGCGTCATGTGATGCCTGTTCAGGGCGGTTTTGCACGCCGCAGCGCTGGCGTGAAACCGGCAGAGCGGTTAGTCTAGCGGCGTTGAACCAATCCCAAGAGGTACAGATGAAAACCGTGTTGCGTTTTAGCCTGCTGGGCGCCTTGTTATTGGGTGGCCATGCCTTCGCCGCCGAACCGAAAAAATTTGATATCAGCATGTTCCCCGCCGCCGAAGTGAACCAGGAACGTGTCGTGATCCGTCTGCCGGAAGTCGAGAACGAAGCCGACATGATGGTCGAGCTGCAAGTCGGCAAGAAGATGCTGGTCGACTGCAACCTGCCCCGCTTCGCGGGCAATCTGGAACAGCACAGCGTCAAGGGCTGGGGTTACAACTACCTGACTCTGGGCCAGGTCACCGGCCCCGTCAGCACCCTGATGGCCTGCCCGGACGGCCAGAAGAAGGAGAGTTTCGTCCAGATCTACGGTCAGGGCTTCTTCGTGAACTACAACTCCAAGCTGCCCTTCGTCATCTATGTGCCCCAGGAGTACGAGGTGCGCTATCGTCTGTGGCGTGCCGACAACCTGGCACAGCCAGCCATGATTGAGTGAGTGCCGCGCACTCGGGTTCAGCTCAGTCATGATGACAAAAAGGCGCCATACGGCGCCTTGCTTTTAGCTTCCGAGCCCGTTTTTGAGCGGTTTTTCCTGTACAAAATCTGACATAACTCCACTATTTTTCAGGCTTTTTTGTGCAGCGCACCGCAAAATGCCCCCTCGGGATGCGACAAACTCTGTTCGATAAAAGATATTTATTAACATAGTAAGAAAATTGATTTTGCACTCTGCGACGGCCTGATGATACTTGCCCGCAAAGGTCAAACTAACCAGAACAAGAGCACTATGAGCTTCGAATCAGACAAGCGTTTCAACGACTTCAAACATTTTCCCCGTGGCCTGCGTCGCAGTGGCGAATTCACCGTGGCCGAAGCGGACAGTCTGGAAAAATATGGCACCGTGATGCTGGCGCTCTATCAGGGCAACCTGGCCCCGCGCGATGACGTAGAAAGTGCCTTTATCGAACAGGTCAAATCCGGCGCAGCCGGCAACAATCCCCACGCCAAGGTGTGGTTCAAATACCTGAAGGTGATTGGTCCCAAGCGCGTGCACCGTCTGTGCACCGTCGCAGGCGGCGCCAATGAAGATACTGGTGGCAGCTTTGAAGGCGGCGGTGGCGGCAGCGACGAGTCCCTCGATTAATGGATACCGAGCTGCTTCGGACCTTCATCGAGGTCAGCAAGACCAGGCACTTTGGCCGGGCGGCTGAAAATCTCTACCTGACCCAGTCGGCGGTGAGCTTCCGGATCCGCCAGCTCGAGCAGCAACTCGGGGTCAGCCTGTTTGCCCGTCATCGCAACAACATCCGCCTGACTGCCTCCGGTGAGCGTCTGCTGCCCTACGCAGACGCCATTCTGCATACTTTGGGGCGCGCCAAGCAGGACGTGGCCCTCTCCCCCGGTTTCAGCCAGCAGCTTGCCATCGGTGCCCCCGCCGTCTTCTGGGAGCTCGACTTCAACGACTGGCTCAACCATGTCTATGCCCTGGCCCCCGGCCTCGCGGTGCGCCTCGAAACGGCCTCCCGCGAGCACCTCTGTCGCCAGTTGCTGGAGCGCTCCCTCGATCTGGCCCTGCTCTCCGAGCCGACCAAGATCGACGAGATTGCCCTGCACCCCATCGGCGAGCTGGTGTTCGAACTGGTGAGCCGGGAGCCGGCCGCAAACGCCGACAGCCTGATGCAGATGCCCCACATTCATCTCGACTGGGGCACCAGCTTCGAACCGCCATCGAGCCGATTGCAGAGCCTGCAGAAGACCCCAGTTCTGCATTCAAGCTCCGCCAGCATGGCCCTGCAATTCGTGCTGGCCAACGGCGGCGCCGCCTACCTGCCAAGGCGCATGGTGAGCCCCTTCCTGGAGCAGGGGCAGCTTCATCTGGTGGAAGGGGGCCAATCCCTTAGCCGCCCGCTCTACCTCGCCTATCTGGAGAAATCCGACCGCCGGGAGCTGATCGATCAGCTGCTCACCCTGCCGCTGGGCTGGCATGACGCCGACTTGCGTCAACCGCCTGCCGAATGAAACAGGGCGATTTCACGCCCAGACCTGTGTTTTCATCTACCCTGGTTATCGGTGCAGTACAAACAACATGAAAAAGGGGCCATCAGGCCCCTTTTGTATGGATGTCTTTGTGCATCAGCCGTGATGGCGACGGTCGTTGGCCTGGGCCAGCAGGGTACGGCTCTCGCGCAGGAACTCCTCCGCCCGCTCGCCGAAGAAGCCGGAAACCTGGCTGAAGGCCTCGATGAAGCCCTCTCTGTCGCCCCGCTCCAGCAACCCAAGCGCCTCGCCGAAGTTCTGGTAGTAGCGGCGGATCATCGCCAGGTTCTGGGGCGACGACAGTATGATGTCGGCGTAGAGATGGGGATCCTGGGCAAACAGCCGTCCCACCATGGCCAGCTCCAGCCGGTAGATAGGAGAGCTTAAGGCAAGCAGGCGGTCGATGTTGGCCTGCTCCCGGGAGAGATGCCAGCCGTAGGCGAAGGTGGCGAAGTGGCGCAGCGCCTGAATGAAGGTCATTGCCTCGTCGTGGGCCCTGGCCTCCACCTGCTGCAAACGCGCCCCCCAGATGGTCATCTGTTCCAGCAGCCACTGGCTGGCGGCGGGATCGCGTCCCTGACAGCAGACGATCACCTGCTTGGCGAGGCTCGCCACATCCGGCCCGAACATGGGGTGCAGCCCCAGTACCGGCCCCTGGTGTACCGCCAGCATATGGGCAAGCGGTTCACTCTTGACGCTGGTCACGTCCACCAGCAGGCAGTCCGCCGGCAGGTTGCCGAGCCGGTCGATCACCTCGCAGGTGACGTCGATGGGCACCGCCACCATCACCAGCCCGGCGCCGTGCAGGATCTCGTCGGCGCGCGGCCAATCGGCCTGCCCCAGGGTTTCGACCCGGTAGCCCGAGAGGCTGAACAGGTTGCCGAACAGGCGGCCAAGCTGCCCCTGGCCACCGATGATCACCACCTTGCCGAGCTCAGGCTTCATGCACTTGAAGTGGTGCTCCTTGTCGCTGGCGGACTCCAGAATATAGGACTCGCGCATCACCCGGCGCAGCACATCCTCGATAAGGTCCCCCGGCACCCCCAGTGCCTCGGCCTCGGCGCGGCGGCGGGCCAGCATGCTCGCCTCCCGATCCGGTGCATAGATGGGCAGGCCGTGCCGGCTCTTCACTTCCCCCACTTCCCCCACCAGGGCGAGACGGGCAGCCAGCAGATCAATCAGCTGCTTGTCCACCGCATCGATTTTGTCCCTGAGGGCATTCAACTCTTCCGCCATGTCCAGTCCCTGCTGGCGCCGCCCGCAGCGACGCCCTGTCATTCAAGAGGCAACAAGGTATCACTGCGTGGGCAGTGATACCTCGATGGTTCAATCAGTTACAACAAGATACCACGGCTTATGCCGATGTTCTGGCCAAAAGTGGTGCCGCCAGCTGACTGTGGCAGCGGGCCAGCAGCGCATCCGTGGTCTCCCAGTCGATGCAGGCATCGGTGATGGAGACACCGTAGCGCATCTCGCACTTGGGCTGCTCGCTGGACTGGTTGCCTTCGAACAGGTTGGATTCGAGCATCACCCCGATGATGGAGCGGTTGCCCTCCTGGATCTGGTGAATGACGTTGTCAGCCACCTTGGGCTGCAGCCGGTGATCCTTGCTGGAGTTGCCATGGCTGCAATCCACCACCAGACCGGGCAGCAGACCCGCCTTCTCCAGCGCCTCTTCCGCCAGCGACACATTGACGGAATCGTAATTCGGGTGCTTGCCGCCGCGCAGGATCACATGGCCATCCGGGTTGCCCTGGGTCTGCAGCAGCGCGACCTGACCCTGCTGGTTGATCCCCATGAAGGCGTGGGGGCTGGAAGCGGCCTGCAGCGCATTGATGGCGGTGCCCAGGTTGCCGTCGGTGCCGTTCTTGAAGCCAACCGGCATGGAGAGGCCGGAGGCCATCTCCCTGTGGGTCTGGGATTCGGTGGTGCGGGCACCGATGGCAGACCAGGAGAAGAGCTCCGCCAGGTATTGCGGGCTGATGGGGTCGAGCGCCTCGGTCGCCAGCGGCAACTCCAGCTCGGCCAGCCAGCAGAGCAGCTCGCGGGCGCGGTGCAGACCCAGCTCCACGTCAAAGGTGCCGTCCAGGTTCGGATCGTTGATAAAGCCCTTCCAGCCGACCGTGGTGCGCGGCTTCTCAAAGTAGACCCGCATGACGATGTAGAGAGAGTCCTGATAGGCGTCATGCAGCGCTTTGAGTCTGGTTGCGTACTCTTTGGCAGCGTCCATGTCGTGGATGGAGCAGGGACCACAGATCACCAGCAAGCGGTGATCGCGACGGTGGATGATGTCGGCGATGGTATTGCGGGCCCCTTGCACGAATGCCAGCGCGCGATCGGAGATGGGCAGTTTCTCCTTGAGCTGGGCAGGCGTGATCATCACTTGTTCGGACTGGATATGGATGTTGTTCAGGGGATCTCTTTGCATCTTCTCATTCTCTCTACTGTTTCAAGCCAAGGGCACTGACCGTTCATTTTTGTTTACGCAAGTCAGCACTTTGTTACGCAACCGCCCCCACCTTACCAAGGAAAAACAAACAATCAAGTGAAACTAGCGTATTTGCACGCTGACAGATGGATAAATGACCAAGAATGCAGAGTGAAACAACTCAAAAGTAGCGACTCGCGAGGCCAAACCAGCTCCAAATCGTAAAGATTTAATTACACGCATCCATTTCAATATCATCTCTCTGCCCCCTCTCATGGCCCCTTATCCGGCCCCTCATCCCGGCGATAATGCCGGGCACAAAAAAGCGGGGCACCTGGCCCCGCTTGCATTCCCGTGTTGCTCTTCTTTTATTATTTGCCGTGGGCCTTGATAGCCTCGACCGCCTTGTCGGGGAAGTCGCTGAATACCCCATCCACATCGGCCTGGTAGAGGAAGATGTTGAGCAGGTCGGTGAAGTCTTTCGCATAGGCCGGGATCTGCCCCTCATCCTGACGGAAGGTATAAGGATGCACCTTGAGACCGGCCGCGTGGGCCTCTTTCACCATGCCGGTGAAGACCGGCTTGCCGGGAGTGCCCGGCTCGGTCACCACCATGGGTTTCCAGGGACCTATCCCCTCGGCATAGGTGGCGATGGTCTTCATGGCCCCCGGCTTGAACATCCAGTCGTAGTCATAGGGGGTCGCCTTGCCCTTGGCGTCATAGACCATGGTCTCGTTCCAGTCGGTCTCGGCCATCAGCTGCACCAACTTCAAGTCCATACCCATGGCGGGCATCAGTTCGCCGTTGATGCGCTTGAGCTCGTTGGCATCGAAACACTGCAGATAGACCTTGTCGTTCTTGCTGGTGTAGCCGTACTCCTTCAGTACCTTGAGCACCGCCCTGGAGATGTCCTTGCCCTCGTGGCGGAACAGCCAGGGAGCTTTTATCTCCGGGTAGATGCCGATGTGCTTGCCGGTGCTCTTGTTGAGCCCCTGGATCATCTCGATCTCTTCCTGGAAGGTATGGATCCTGAAGCTCGACTTCCACAGCGGGAAGCGCGCCGGATAGACCGGCACCTGCTTGCCGTCCACCAGCTGGAACGGCTCGGTCATGCGCAGGGAGCGCACCTCGTCCAGGGTGAAATCCACCACATAGTAGCGACCGTCCGGGCGGGCCCGGCCGGGGAAGCGCTCGGCCACGTCCGTGATGCCATCAAGGAAGTGATCGTGCATCACCACCAGCTGGTCATCCTTGGTCATCACCAGGTCCTGCTCCAGATAGTCGGCGCCCATGCCATAGGCCAGGGCCTTGGATTCCAGGGTGTGTTCCGGCAGGTAACCGGAAGCACCACGGTGGGCGATCACGATTTTGCCTTCGTCGGCCGCCAGTGCAGGCAGCGCCAGGGCAGCCCCGAGGCCAAGGGCTATCAGGGTACGGTGAGGTTGCTTCATCAAGAGATCTCGTTGTTATGGTGTGTAGGATGCAGGTAATTGTTATAGCAGGGGTTTATTGCAGTTTGACGGCGGACGGCAAAGGCCGCCCGCCGTGGGTCATCAGCTGGCCTTGGGCAGGGCGTGGTGGTGTTCGAGCAGCCAGGCACCGAGCTGCTGCTGTTCGGATTCCGACAGGCGCAGCCCCAGCTTGCTGCGGCGCCACAGGATGTCCTCCAGGGAGTGGGCCCATTCGCGCGCGATGAGATAGCGCACTTCGGATTCATACAGTCCGGCGCCAAAGTGCTGGCCGCGCTCCTCCTTCAGCCAGAGGCGGGCATGAGCGCCATAGGATTCGGCGATGCGCAGGGCGCTGCGATCGTCGAGCCAGTCGAATTCCAGCGCAAAGGCTCGCGCCAGTTCACGCACCGAGCAGTCGAATTCGCCACCGGGCAGCCGGCTGTTGGCGGTCCAGTCCTCTCCCATCTGGCTGAACCAGGGCTTGAGCTTGTTGCAGGCGGCCTGGGCCAGCTTGCGGTAGGTGGTGAGCTTGCCGCCAAACACCGACAACAGCGGCGCGCCATCGGATTCACCACTGAGCTCGAGCGTGTAGTCCCGGGTCACCGCCTGGGGTGAATCGGACTCGTCGTCACACAGGGGGCGCACCCCGGCATAGGTCCACACCACGTCTGCCGGGCTTATCTGCCTTGTGAAGTGGGTATTGACCACCTTGCACAGGTAGTTGATCTCGGCATCGCTGATCTTGGCTTCGCGCGGGCTGCCTTTGTGCTCCACGTCCGTGGTGCCAATGAGGGAATAGTCCTGCTGGTAGGGGATGACGAAGACGATGCGGTTGTCCTCGTTTTGCAGGATGTAGGCCTCTTCGCGCTCATGGATGCGCGGCACTATCATGTGGCTCCCCTTGATGAGGCGAATGCCGCGGGGGGATTTCTCGCTCAGGCTCTCGTCATAGAAGGTCTTGACCCAGGGGCCCGCCGCATTGACCAGACCACGGCAGCTGACGGTGAACTGCTCGCCCCCTTCCCGCTCCAGCGTCAGGGTCCAGTGCTTGGATCCGCGCACCGCCTTGACGCAGCGGGTACGGGTCTGCACGTCAGCGCCCTTGTCCCGCGCCAGCATGGCATTGAGCACCACCAGCCGGGCGTCGTCGACCCAGGCGTCCGAGTATTCAAAGCCCTTGTTGATGCCGCTCTTGAGACCGTCCTGCGGCAGGAAGCGCAGACCGCAACTCCCCTTGAGCTTGTCCCGCTTGGCCAGGTTGTCATAAAGGAAGAGACCGGCTCGGATCATCCAGGCCGGACGCAGGTGCGGGCGATGGGGCAGACGAAAACGCATGGGACGGGCGATGTGGGGAGCCATGCCGAGCAGGACCTCCCGCTCCGCCAGCGCCTCTTTCACCAGCCGGAATTCGTAATGTTCGAGGTAGCGCAGGCCGCCGTGGATCAGCTTGCTGGAGTTGGACGAGGTGGCAGAGGCGAGATCGCTCGCCTCGAACAGCGCCACCTTCAGCCCCCGCCCCGCCGCATCTGCCGCGATGCCGACCCCGTTGATGCCGCCGCCGACGACGACCAGATCATAATGTTCGCTCATGTTCACCTACTTTCTTATTTTGTGTTTGCCATGACAGCAATGTTTGATTTCGCTCATATTAGAACATGAAAAACCAATAAACGAACATTTCGTGAGAGAAATGTGATCGCGATTGTTTTCACAATGCTAAAAATGCTGCCAGTCGGTGACGGCCTGGTAAGGCTAAGGTCTGCCGGAAACAGCCATTTCGGGCAGGGAGGAGAACAAAGAGTCCCGGATGGGGGCGCCCATGAAGCAAGGTGATGAACGCGATGGCGTGAATCCCTCACAGGCGCCTAGCGTCGGTGCAAACCTGGCGCCCGAGTGCGGGGGCAACATCAGGGGGTCAAAGAAGGAGTGTCAGCGCCAGGAACTGGCCTCTTAGGCGCCGCAAGGGAGACGCCGCAGGCCGGGAGGGGGCAGGAAAAAAAGCGGCCGCCCCGAGGCGGCCTGATGCCTGTGCGGGGAAGCTCAGCAGATATGGCAGGCGATCTGATGCTGGGACATCAGTCGCATCAGCTTCTCCGGCGGCTCCTGATCCGTGAACAGGGCGTGGATCTGGTTGAGGTTGCCGAGGTTGACCATGGCGTTGCGGCCAAACTTGGTGTGGTCGGCGGCCAGGAACACCTGGCGGGAGTGGGCGATGATGGCCTGGGCGATCTTCACCTCGTGATAGTCGAAATCGAGCAGGGAGCCGTCGCTGTCGATGCCCGAGATGCCGATGACGCCGTAGTCCATGCGAAACTGGCCGATGAAGTCGCGGGTCGCCTCCCCGACAATGCCGCCATCCCGGTTGCGAATTTCGCCGCCGGCGATGATGACGGTGAAGTCATCCTTGGCGGTCAGGATGCTGGCGACGTTCAGGTTGTTGGTGACCACGCGCAGCTCCCGGTGGTCGAGCAGGGCACGGGCGATGGCCTCGGTGGTGGTGCCGATGTCGATAAAGAGCGACGAGCCGTCGGGGATGTTGGCGGCCACTTCCCGGGCGATGCGCTCCTTCTCCTTGAGCTGCATCACCTTGCGGGCGCTGTAGGCGGTGTTGACGGTGCTCGAATGCAGTGAGGCCCCGCCGTGATGGCGCCGGATCTTGTTCTGTTCGGCGAGATCGTTGAGATCCCGGCGAATGGTCTGGGGGCTGACGTCAAAATGGGTCACCAGATCGTCGGTCGAGACGAAACCCTGCCGGGTCAGGACGTCCAGGATCTCCAGATGTCGTTGGGTTTGCTTCACGCTTGCACTCCGCAGATGAGACGAAAAAAGGCCCCGGCAGGTGCGGGGCCTTTGGCAGTGTACCTGATCCCTTTTCCAATCGATAAGGGCAGGATCACGTTTTATGCCTTATGGGCAGCCGCCTTGGCGGCAATCGACTCGTTCTCGTGCTTGAGGGTCATGGCCAGCAGGATGATGGAGAGCACGCAGGAGACGGTGAGCACCATGAAGCCGCCGTCCCAGCCGAAGTGGTCAACGGTATAGCCCAGCATGGCGTTGGCCGCGACCGCGCCACCCAGATAACCGAACAGGCCGGTGAAGCCCGCCGCGGTACCGGCCGCCTTCTTGGGCGCCAGCTCCAGGGCGTAGAGGCCGATCAGCATGACGGGGCCATAGATGAGGAAGCCGATGGCGACCAGGGCCATCATGTCGATGGTCGGGTTGCCCGCCGGGTTGAACCAGTAGACCAGCACGGAAAGGGTCACCAGCACCATGAACAGGATGCCTGCCGGGGCGCGGCGGCCCTTGAACATCTTGTCGGAGATCCAGCCGCACAGCAGGGTGCCCGGGATCCCCGCCCACTCATAGAGGAAGTAGGCCCAGGAGGAGTGATCCACGCTGAAGTCCTTGGCCTCTTTCAGATAGGTGGGCGCCCAGTCCAGCACGCCGTAACGGATGAGGTAGACGAAGGCGTTGGCGATGGCGATGTACCAGAGCAGCTTGTTGTGCAGCACGTACTTCATGAAGATCTCCTTGGCGGAGAACTCCTGCTCGTGGCTTTCGTTGTAATCCTTCGGGTAGTCGTTCTTGTACTCCTCAATGGGGGGAAGACCGACCGATTGCGGGGTATCGCGCATCACGAAGAAGGCGATCACCGCGATGGCCGCCGCCGCCGCCGCAGGCACATAGAAGGCGCTGCGCCAGTCGTTGAACCAGCCCATGCCGAGGATGAACAGGGGGCCAATCATGCCGCCGCCCACGTTGTGGGCCACGTTCCAGACCGAGACGATCTCACCCCGCTCCTTCTGCGACCACCAGTGCACCATGGTACGGCCGCAGGGGGGCCAGCCCATGCCCTGTGCCCAGCCGTTCAGGAACAGGAGCACGAACATGATGCCAATGCTGGAGGTAGCCCAATGCATGGTCCCCATCATGAACATGATGCCTGCCGAGAGCAGCAGACCGGCGGAGAGGAAGTAGCGCGCGTTGGATCTGTCCGACACGTTCCCCATCAGGAATTTGGAGAGACCGTAGGCGATGGAGACGCCGGAGAGGGCCAGACCCAGATCCCCGCGGGAGAAGCCTTGCTCGATGAGGTAGGGCATCGCCAGACTGAAGTTTTTCCGTACCAGGTAGTAACCCGCATACCCGAAGAAGATCCCGAAGAACACCTGCCAACGCATGCGTTTGTAGAAGGGATCCACCTTGTCGGCCGGCAGCCGGTCAATATGGGGTGCAGGCCTGAAGAGACTAAGCATGTTCTGCTTCCTTTTATTGTTGTTCTGGGCGGTTGAGGACGCCCCGCTCATGCCGCGATCAGACGCGTCTTGATTCGCAAGCGAGCCTATTGTGCTCATTTGTGAACATTTAATCTGTGATGAGCGCTAAATTATTGCAGTTTTATTACAAAAATTGTGACGCAGTGAGTGAACGCGCATCCAGGGTCAGCCCACGCATGGCGTGGCTTTTGGCTACTCACTAAGGAGTAATATGGCCGACAACTGTTGCTTTTCGTCACATTTTCTTAGCAATGAATGGGATCTTGCCCACATTTCCGGTGGCAGGGGTATGGTGAATTGACGCAGAAGGTTTATTTTCTCTCTCGTCCAAGAACGAGCGCAAACGAGCATAACGTTTGCGCAAGCTCAAAAAACAAGAAGAAACGTTTTCGGGCGCAATGAATGGGAATGAAAGATAACAAAACGGAACATCAAACCTACTGTGGGTGGATATAAGGAATAACAACTATGAGCATACAAAGACCCAATACCCTGCTTGGCGAGTGCCTCGCCGAGTTTATCGGCACCGGCCTGCTGATCTTCTTCGGCGTCGGCTGCGTGGCTGCCCTGGTGCTGGCTGGCGCCAACTTCGGGCAATGGGAAATCTCCATTACCTGGGGCCTGGGTGTCGCCATCGCCATCTATGTCACCGGTGGCATCTCCGGTGCCCACCTCAACCCTGCCGTGACCCTGGCGCTGATGACCTTCTGCGGCTTTGACAAGCGCAAGGTGGTGCCCTTCATCATCGCCCAGATAGCCGGGGCATTCGCCTCCGCCGCCCTGGTCTACGCCCTCTACAGCAACCTGTTCACCCAGTGGGAGCTGACCCACAACGTGGTGCGCGGCAGCGTCGAGAGCCTCGGCACCGCAGGCATCTTCTCCACCTACCCCAATGCCCTGCTCTCCAACATGCAGGCTTTCGCGGTCGAGATGGTGATCACCGCCGTCCTGATGCTGGGCATCATGGCACTGGGTGACAACAACAACGGCGCCCCCAAAGGCTTCGCCGCCGCCCTGCTCATCGGCATCCTGATCGCGGTGATCGGCGCCTCCCTCGGCCCCTTGACCGGCTTTGCCATGAACCCGGCCCGTGATTTTGGCCCCAAACTGTTCGCCTTCGTGGCTGGCTGGGGTGACGTGGCCCTGACCGGTGGTCGTGACAACCCCTACTTCTGGGTCCCCATCCTTGGCCCCATCGTCGGCGCCCAGATCGGTACCGCCCTCTATGTGAAAGTGCTGGCTCCCTGCGTCCCGGGCAACCGCGTCGCCACCGAAGAAGCCTCCAAGCTGTCTAACAAAGAAGAGGCCGCCGCCTGAGAGCGGCCCTCCCCAACGTGTAACAACGTGGAAAATAAAAACGTGGAGAACATCATGTCTGCTGAAAAGAAATTTGTCGTTGCGCTGGACCAGGGCACCACCTCCTCCCGTGCCATTGTCTTCGATCAGGACGCCAACATCGTCGCGACCTCCCAGCGCGAATTCACCCAGCACTACCCGAAAGCGGGCTGGGTCGAGCACGACCCCATGGAGATCTGGGCGACCCAGTCCTCCGTCTTCACCGAAGTGCTGGCCAAGAGCGGCCTGCACAGCGAGCAGATCGCCGCCATCGGCATCACCAACCAGCGTGAAACCACAGTGGTATGGGAAAAGGCCACCGGCAAACCCATCTACAACGCCATCGTCTGGCAGTGCCGCCGCACCGCGGCCATCTGCGAAGAGCTCAAGGCCCGGGGCCTTGAAGAGTACGTTCGCGAAAACACCGGCCTGGTGCTGGATGCCTACTTCTCCGGTACCAAGGTGAAGTGGATCCTGGACAACGTGGAAGGGGCCCGCGAGAAGGCAATGAACGGCGAGCTGCTGTTCGGCACCATCGACACCTGGCTGGTGTGGAAGATGACCAACGGCGAGGTGCACGTCACCGACCCGACCAACGCCTCGCGCACCATGCTCTACAACATCCGCGACCTGAAGTGGGATGAGCGCATGCTGGACGAGCTGGGCATCCCCGCCTCCATGCTGCCGCAAGTCAAACCCTCCTCCGAGGTCTATGGCTACACCACCCGTGGCGGCGGCGCCCGCATCCCCATCGCCGGTATCGCCGGTGACCAGCAGTCCGCCCTGTTCGGCCAGCTCTGCTTCGAAAAAGGGATGGCCAAGAACACCTACGGTACCGGCTGCTTCATGCTGATGAACACCGGCACCGAGCCGGTTCGCTCCAGCAACGGCCTGCTGACCACGGTCGCCATCGGCCCGAAAGGGGAAGTGAATTATGCCCTCGAGGGTGCGGTATTTATGGGCGGCGCCACCATCCAGTGGCTGCGCGATGAGCTCAAGATCATCCACGACGCCCGCGATACCGACTACTTCGCGAGCAAGGTGGGCGACACCAACGGCGTCTACCTGGTGCCGGCCTTCGTGGGCCTGGGCGCCCCCTACTGGGATCCGTATGCTCGCGGCACCATGGTCGGCCTGACCCGTGGCGCCAACCGCAACCACATCATCCGTGCGGCGCTCGAATCCATCGCCTACCAGAGCCGCGACGTGCTGGATGCCATGCAGCAGGACTCCGGCATCAAGCTGGCAGCCCTGAAGGTGGATGGCGGCGCCGTGGCCAACGACTTCCTGATGCAGTTCCAGGCTGACATGATGCACACCCCTGTGGTGCGTCCGACCCGCATCGAGACCACCGCCATGGGCGCAGCCTTCCTGGCCGGCCTCGCCGTGGGCTTCTGGAAGAGCTCCGAAGAGCTGGAAGACAAGTTCAGCGTGGACCGCGAGTTCATCCCGCAGATGGACCGCGACGATCGCGCCAAGCGCTACAGCGGCTGGAAGAAGGCGGTGGAACGCTCACGCCGCTGGGCCGAAGAGGAGTGATGGGGTAACCGACGCGTCCTTGAGATGAAAAAAGCAAAGAGGCCGACAGCGATGTCGGCCTCTTTTTATTGGCGAGCACGACTGTTCTGACCGCCCCCTACCCCAACCCTTCCCTTGCCAAGGGGTGGGAGAAAATGCCCCCTCCCCCTCATGGAGGGGGAGGCCGGGTGGGGGTTGGAACTGTCGGCATACCCTCTACAACGCTTCAGCGCCGAGCTGCTCTTTCAGGAAATCGAGCCAGACCCGCAGCCGGATGTCCCGCTGGGCATCGGAGTAGAAGACCGCATGGATGGGGCGCGAGGCACCGCTGTTGCTGCGGGCCAGCACCTCCACCAGGGCGCCGCTCGCCCTGTCATCCCCCGTCATGAAGTCCGACAGGCAGACGATCCCCTGCCCCGCCAGCGCCAGCTGACGCAAGGTTTCCCCGCTGCTGGCCCGCAGGGTCGGGGTGATGGCGAACCTGTCCCCCTGCTCCTCGCTCAATAGGGGCCAATGATTGAGGTGATCGGGGTGCAAAAAACCGAGCAGCTCGTGGCCAGCCAGCAAGTCAGCCGGCTGGCGCGGGGTACCGCGTGCCTTCAGATAGTCGGGGGAGGCCAGCAGCCGCAGCCTGGAGCGGCCCAGCGGCAGGGCCCGCAGGGAGGAGTCCGTCAGCTCGCCGATGCGAATGGCCATGTCCACCCGCCGCTCCATCAGGTTGATGAAGCCCTCGGAGCTGTGCAGTTGCAGCTCGATGGCGGGGTAGCGGCGGCGAAACTCACCGATGATGGGCACCAATCTATGCAGGATGAAGGGGGTGGCGGCGTCCACCCGCAATATGCCCTCCGGCTGCTCCCGGCGCATCAGCAGCAACCCTTCCGCCTCGCTCATCTCGGTCAGGATCTTCACCGCCCGCTGATAGAACCAGCTCCCCTCCTCGGTCAGGCTGACCCGGCGGGTGGTGCGGTTGAGGAGCACGGTGGCGAGCTTCTCTTCGAGACGCTTGATGCCGCGGCTCACCACGGAATTATCCATGCCGAGATTCTCCGCCGCCTGGCGAAAGCTGCCCGCCTCCACCACCGCCACAAACAGGGTCAATTCATCGGAATGGGTCTTCATTGTTGTCATCCTGGCAAGAGTAATGGGTCTTTATAGGTGCAATGGCCGGGAGTTGGCAAGACAGGCGTCGCTTCGTATCGTGACGCACCACCTGTTTTATCTGCACCCTTGCCAGTACAATGCCGCCAACCGGCACCGTATGGCGCCACACTATGACAGGGACGATCCATGACATTCGACAACAGGCTGGCCGCCGCCCATCGAGAGCTGGCCGAGAAGGGCGTGCAAACGCTCAACTACAACCCGCCGATCATCTGGCTGCTGCGAAAGGCGGGGTTCACCATCAGGCCGCCCCACTACGAACGCTTTCTGATCAACGTTCTTGCCCTGGGACTCCCCATCGGCGCTATCTGGGGGGTGTTGATGTGGTGCCTCGGCTGGCAGGATGAGGTGAGCCCGGGGTTTGCCCTGCGCCAGAGCCTGCTGTTTGGCATCGGGCTCGGTCTGCTGATGGGGACCTGGTTCTGGTTTAGGCGCAAGCAGCTCAAGCTGACCCCCTGGGACGCCTTGCCGCACTCCACGAGCCCCACGCAAAAGCGCTGGCAACCGAAATAACCACCGATATCGACAAGGAAACCCTTATGACCAGGGCCCATGAAAAACTGAACTATGTGGAATTTGCGGCCAGGGATCTTGCCGCCACCAAAGCCTTCTTCACCGCCGCCTTTGGCTGGCAGTTTGCCGACTACGGCCCCGATTATTGCGCCTTCGAAGGGGAAGGGCTGGATGGCGGCTTCTACCGCACCGAACTGTGCAGCCAGAGTGCTCAGGGCGGGGCGCTCCTGGTGTTCTACAGCGCCGATATCGAGGCGACCCAGAGCAAGGTAGCCGGTGCAGGGGGCACCATAGTGCGCCCCCTGTTCGATTTTCCCGGTGGCCGCCGCTTTCACTTTGTCGAGCCCAGCGGCAATGAATTTGCGGTCTGGTCCGAACAGGCCAGCGCCTGATAATACTCCGCCCTCCCCTGGCCCACCTGCACCACGACCAGCCATGGGGAGGCCACATTGCTGCACTCACCTCAATAGTGTTTTGCAACTGCTGCCCTGTATCCCCCAGTCTGGGGCGGGCATACTGACTCCCGTCTTAACGAGGAGGTTCAGATGCCATCCCCCCTGATTGTGATTGCCCAGCTTGACGCCAAACCCGAATTCACCGCCCAGTTTCGCGCTGCCCTCGAGCCACTGATCGCCGCTACCCTGCAAGAGCCGGGGTGCCTTCGCTACCAGTTGCACCAGAGCCTGGAGAGCCCCCACAGCTGGATGCTGTACGAGGAGTGGGAGAGTGAAGCAGCCCTCAGCGCCCACCAGCAGCAGCCCCATTTTCTCGCCTTCGTGGCCGACACCCAGGAGTGGTTTGCCAGCAGCCTGGTGCGCCGCTATCACAGGGTCTGAGGCTGCCGGCGCCCTCCCCGCCGGATCTGCATCGCAGGCCCGGCAAACAGACAAAGCATTGAGCGTAGAAACAATAACTTGAGGAATTTGATGATGAAGATGCCCAACCTGGGTCTTGGAACCTTCCGCCTGAAAGATCAGCCCCTTCGCGACTCCCTGCTCCAGGGGCTGGAACTTGGCTACCGCCATATCGATACCGCCCAGATCTATGACAACGAGGCCGAAGTCGGCCAGTTGATGAGCGAGAGTGGCGTGCCCCGCCAGGATATTTACCTGACCACCAAGGTGTGGACCAGCGAGTTCGGTCCGGGCAAGGTGATCCCGAGCCTGGAAGTGAGCCTGGAAAAACTCGGCACCAACTATCTGGATCTGGCGCTCATTCACTGGCCCTCCCCCCAGGATGAGGTGCCGATGGCGGTCTATCTGGAGCAGCTCGCCGAGGCCAAAGCCCGGGGCCTGACCCGGGAGATCGGGGTCTCCAACTTCACCGTGGCCCAGCTTAAAGAAGCCATCGAGATTTTGGGGCCGGGCGCCATCGCCCACCAGCAGGTGGAGATCCACCCCCTGCTGCAAAACCGCAAGGTGGTCGAATTCTGCCAGGCCCACGGTATCGCCATCACCGCCTACATGCCGCTCGCCTATGGCAAGGTGCTCGCCGAGCCGCTCTTGATGGAGATCGGCCAGCGCCACGGCGTCTCGGCGGCCCAGGTGTCGCTGGCCTGGCTGCTGGCCCAGGGCATGACGGTGATCCCGAGCTCTACCAAACGGGAGAATCTGGCCGCCAACCTGGCCGCGCTGAAGGTACGGCTCAGCAGCGACGAGATGGCCGCCATTGCCACCCTGGATCGGGGTGAGCGCTGCGCCAACCCGGACTTTGCGCCGGATTGGGATTGATCCCCCTCATCCCCAGCCCTTCTCCCGCCAGGGGAGAAGGGAGCAAATAAGGCTCAATGACATTCTTCAGCACCAGCGGGAGGCACAATGCCTCCCGCTTTTTTTGTCCCCAATACCGCGCGTCACTGCCACCCGCGCCGCTGGCCCCCTCCCCTGCATCCTTCCGCTGCCCTTCCCTCTTTATTCCCAGTTCGGTCTGTACGCTTTGCCTCTGCATTCAACTCGCGCTGTACGGCCCACTCTTGTCTCTGCAACCTCAGCCACTCCCACTTTCACGGCCCCATTGCTGCTGATTTGGCAAAAGTAATTTGACGTTACCGTCATTTTTACCAACAAACACCCTCGGCATACTGGCGCCATTCTCCCGTCGGGAGTCCCAATCCAAGGAGTTGTTATGCCACTGGCGTTATTTGCCCTCACCTTAAGTGCCTTTGCCATAGGCACCACCGAATTCGTGATCGTGGGGCTCATCCCCACCATCGCCGAGCAGCTCAATGTCTCGCTCCCCTCGGCAGGCCTCCTGGTCAGCCTCTATGCCCTTGGGGTGGCCATCGGCGCCCCCGTGCTCACGGCGCTCACCGGCAAGCTGCCGCGCAAGTGGTTGCTGGTGGGACTGATGGCCCTCTTCACTGTCGGCAACCTGCTGGCCTGGCAGGCCCCCGGGTACGAGAGCCTGATTGTGGCCCGCATCCTCACCGGGCTGGCCCACGGGGTCTTCTTCTCGGTAGGCAGCACCATCGCCACGGGTCTCGTGGCCAAAGAGAAGGCGGCCAGCGCCATCGCCATCATGTTCAGCGGCCTCACGGTCGCCCTGGTGACCGGCGTCCCACTTGGCACCTGGATTGGTCAGGTCTTTGGCTGGCGCGAAACCTTCCTGGTGGTGAGCCTGCTCGGCCTCGTCGCCATGGTGGGCAGCATGCTGCTGGTACCGGGGAACCTGCCGAAGGGGGCCGCCTCCAGCGTTCGCGAGCAGCTCGCCGTGCTCACCAGGAAGCCCTTGCTGCTGGTCTACGCCAAGACGGCGCTCGGTTACGGCGGTGCCTTCACGGCGTTTACCTTCCTCGCCCCCATCCTGCAACAGGTGAGCGGCTTTAGCGCCGGCGCGGTGAGCCTCATTCTGCTGGTGTACGGGGTATCGGTCGCCGTCGGCAATATCTGGGGCGGCAAGCTCGCCGACCGGATGGGCCCATTGCCTGCGCTGAAGCTGCTGTTTGCAGGTCTCGCCCTAGTGCTGCTGGTGCTCACCTTCACCGCACCGCACCCGGTGCTGGCGGTACTGACCGTGCTGGTGTGGGGCGCCTTCGCCTTTGGCAACGTACCGGGTCTTCAGGTACTGGTGGTGAAACAGGCCGAGCGCCACACCCCCAATGCCGTGGATGTGGCCTCCGGTCTCAACATCGCCGCCTTCAACGTCGGCATTGCGCTGGGCTCCGTGGTCGGCGGTTTCGTGGTGGAGCACCTCGGCCTGATGCACACCCCCTGGATTGGCGCCCTCATCGTGCTGCTGGCCTACGGCCTCACCCATGTCAGCGAAGCGGGCGAGCGCCGCGCCGCCCTTGCCTGACCCCCGGGCAAGCAAAAGGCCGACACCCTGTGTCGGCCTTTTTTTCATGGGCAAGATGCGAGGCTCAGGGCTCCTTGAGATCCTCATCGGCAGCCCAGCGCGCCTCCAGCCAGAGCAGGTTGACCAGCCCGCAGAGCAAGGCGAACCCCAGCCCCAGCAACCAGGTGAAATACCACATATCGCGTTGATCCTTGTGTTGAAGCGGATTAGTAGAGGCTGTGGCCGTGCTGGCGCACCTGCTCGGCGCTGACCCTGCCGCGCACCACCCGGTATACCCAGAGGGTGTAGCCGATGTTGACCGGCATCAGTACCCCGACAATCCCCAGCATGATAAGCAGGGTGCGCTCGCTGGAGGTGCTGTCCCACAGGGTCAGGCTGCTGGCCGGATCCAGGGACGAGGGCAGCACGAAGGGGAAGAGCGCGATGGCCACGGTCAGCATCATGGCGGCGCAGGCACCGCCGCTGGCAACGAGCGCCAGCCCGGACTTGCCGAGGCGGCTTGCCAGCGCGCACACCAGGGGCAGCAGGAGCCCGAGCACAGGCACGGCCCAGAGCACCGGATGGGCGACAAAGTTGCCAAACCAGCCCGCCGGCACCGCCACCACCTCTTTCATCAGCGGAGTGAGGGCGCCGTTGAGATCGCCGATGGCCGTGATGCGATACCCCGCCATCTCCCCAAGCCAGACGCCGCCAAGGGCAAAGAGGGCGCTCGCCAGGGGGCCGAGCCAGAGGGCGAGGCGGGCGCTGCGCGCCGCTATGGCCCCCTGGGTCTTGCACTGCAGGAAGCTGGCACCGTGCAGCAAGAGCAGCGCCAGCGCCGTCCCCATGGCGGTCAACAGCAGCGGCCAGTGGAACGCAAAGGCGCCATAGTGGATGCGAAGGGCCGCATCGAAGCGAAACGGCAGCCCTTGCAGCACGAGGCCAAGGGTGGCACCAAACACCAGGGTCGGCAGCAGGCCGCCCACCACCAGGGCGCGGTCCCACCAGCGGCGCCAGACCGGGTCCGGCAGCTTGCTGCGATAGTCAAAGCCCACCGGGCGCAAAAAGAGGCCGAACAGCAGGAACATGAAGGGCACGTAAAGCGCCGAGAAGGCGGCGGCATAGACCAGGGGCCAGGCGGCAAACAGGGTGCCGGCACCGGCGATGAGCCACACCTGGTTGCCCTCCCACACCGGCCCCACGCTGTTGAGCAGCACCCGCCGCTCGTCATCCGTCTTGCCGACCACGGGCAACAGCATGCCGACCCCTAGATCGAAGCCATCCATCACCACGAAGCCGACCAGCAGGAAGAGCACCAGCCCCCACCAGATCACTTTCAGGGTTTCGTAATCCATCAGGCAGGACTCCCGTTTTGCAACACTTCACCTTGATAACGACCCGTCTGCAGGCTGGCAGGCCCTTTGCGGATCACATGACGCAACAAGAACAACTCCACCACCAGCAGGCTGCTGTAGATGAGGAAGATGGCGATGAGGCTGAACCAGAGCTGCCCCGGTTGCAGCAGGGAGACGGAGGCCGACACCGGCAGCACGTCGCTGATGGTCCAGGGCTGGCGACCGAACTCCGCCACGAACCAGCCCGCCTCGATGGCAATCCAGGGCAGAGGAATAGACCAGAGCAGGGCCCTGAGCAGCCGCGGGGATTGCACCAGCCTGCCCCGGCACAGCTGCAGGAAGGCGACGGCAAAGAGCGCCAGCAGCGCCACGCCGATGCCCACCATCAGGCGAAAGCTCCAGAACAGCGGCGCCACCTGGGGGATGGAGTCCTCCACCGCCTTGGCGATGGCCCCCTCGTCCGCCTTGCCAATCTCCTTGGCATAGGGGGTGAGCAAGAGGCCGTAGCCCAGATCGCTGCGGTGGCGCTCGAAGGTGGCTCGCGCCGCCTGGTTGCTGCCATCTGCCCGCATCGCTTCGAGCGCCTCGTGGGCCAGCATGCCGCTGCGAATGCGCGCCTCGTGCTGCGCTTTCAGATCTTTGAGGCCCGTCACCTGCTCATCCAGGGAGCGGGTGGCGATGATGCCCATCAGATAGGGGATCTTGATGGCCGCGTGGGTGGTCTCGGCACGCTGATCCGGCAGGCCGAACAGGGTGAAGGAAGCCGGGGCGGACTCCGTCTCCCACTCCGCCTCGATGGCGGCGAGCTTGACCTTCTGCACCTCCCCCGAGCGATAGCCCGACTCGTCCCCGAGCACGATGACAGAAAGGATGGCCGCGAGGCCAAAACCCGAGGCGATGGCAAAGGATCGCAGGGCGAAGCGCACCTCCATGCCGCGCAGCAGATACCAGCTGCTCACCCCCATCACGAACAGGGAGGCCGCCACATAGCCCGCCGCCACCGTGTGGACGAACTTGACCTGTGCCACCGGGTTGAAGATGACCGCGGCCACGTCCACCAGCTCCATGCGCATGGTCATGGGATTGAACTCGGCGCCGACCGGGTTTTGCATCCAGCCGTTGGCGATGAGGATCCAGAGGGCGGAGAGGTTGGAGCCGAGCGCCACCAACATGGTCACCAGCAGGTGCTGACCGCGGGAGAGCTTGTCCCAGCCGAAGAAGAAGAGGCCCACCAATGTGGACTCGAGGAAGAAGGCCATCAGCCCCTCCACCGCCAGCGGCGTGCCGAAGATATCGCCGACATAGTGGGAGTAATAGGCCCAGTTGGTCCCGAACTGGAACTCCAGGGTGATCCCGGTGGTCACCCCCATCACGAAGTTGATGCCAAACAGCTTGCCCCAGAAGCGGGTGATGTCCTTGTAAATCACCTTGCCGGTCATCACGTAGGCTGACTCGGCGATCACCAGGATCCAGGACAGCCCCAGGGTGAGGGGCACAAACAGAAAGTGGAACATCGCCGTCGCCCCGAACTGTATTCGGGAGAGGCTGACCACATCATCCAGGCTTATCATGCATGACTCTCTATGTTGCATTTAACGGACAGGTTTTCGCCCGCCAAGTACACCATGGTCCATGACACCTATAACAGATGCAGTTATAGTGAAAAATACCTATAACAGTTTGGGCCCACCATGTCCCGCTACGGCCAGTTGGCAGACCAGCTGCAACAGCAGATCACGAGCGGCCTCTGGCAGCCGGGGGAGCGCATCCCCTCCATCCGCCAGAGCTGCAAGACCCATGGCCTCAGCCCCATGACGGTGCTCCAGGCCTATCAGTTGCTCGAAAGCCGGGGCCTCATCCTGGCGCGGCCCCAGTCCGGCTACTACGTCAAGGCCGCGAGCACGGCCCGGCGGGAGAGTCAGCCCCAGCAGGCCCGCTACAGCGGCTCGGTGGACATCAACGATCTGGTGTTCGAGGTGCTGCAGGCGAGCAAGTCACGGGAGCTGGTGCCCCTTGGCATGGCGGTGGCGGACCCGACCCTCTTCCCCCACCCCCAGCTCGGTCGGGCCCTCGGCAGTTGCATGCGCCGCCTCGATCCCTTCAGCACGGTGGCAGATCTGCCCCCCGGCAACGAGGCACTGCGCCGCGCCATCGCCCGGCGCTACGCCAGCGAGGGGATGGCGGTGGATCCCCAGCAGATCATCATCACCACGGGGGCCATGGAGGCGCTCTCCCTCAGTCTTCAGGTGCTGACCGAGCCCGGCGACTGGGTGGTGGTGGAGTCCCCCACCTTCTACGGCGCCCTGCAGGCCATCGAGCGGCTCAAGCTCAAGGTGGTTGAGATCCCGGTGATCCCCGGGGTGGGCATCGATCTCGCCCTGCTGGAGGAGGCCCTCGCCCAGCGCCCCGTCAAGGCGTGCTGGCTGATGGGCAATGTGCAGCACCCCCTCGGCCACACCATGCCGGATGAGCACAAGCAGGCGCTGATGGGGCTGCTCAACCGCCACCGGGTCCCCCTGGTGGAGGATGACGTCTACGCGGAGCTCTATGTCGGGCGCGAGCGGCCAAGGCCCATCACCCATTGGGATGCGCGGGGAGAGAGCCTGCTGTGCGGCTCCTGGACCAAGTGCCTGGCGCCGGGCTTTCGGGTCGGCTGGGTGGTGGCCAAGCGCCACGCCGAGCGCATCCAGCGGCTGCAACTGATGTCGACCCTGTCGACCAATGTGCCCAGTCAGCTGGCGCTGGCCGACATGTTGCGCCAGGGCGGGGTGGACGCCCACTTTCGCCGCCTGCGCCACACCCTGGCCCAGCGCCAGCAGCAGATGCGGGCAGCCCTGATGCGCCTCTTCCCCGAGGCGCGTATCTCCTCCCCCGACGGGGGCTACTTTCTCTGGCTCGAATTTGACGCCCGCCTCGATGGCCGGGCGCTCTATGCCAGCGCCATCGAACAGGGGGTCTCCATCGCCCCCGGGGCCCTCTTCTCCAGCCAGGGCCAGCACAACCACTGCCTGCGCCTCAACAGCTCCCATCCCTGGAGCCCGCAACTGGACGCGGCGCTCAACCGGCTTGCGGGCCTCATCGCCCGGCAACGGGAAACCTGGCAGAGCCCCCCTGACGCCTCATACGACAAGGGCCCGTAACGGGCCCTTTTGCAAGCGAGTGCGCCTTATCTGGCCATGGTCTGTGACTGGGCCTTGAAGCCCAGTTGCTCGTAGAGGGCCCTGGCCCGCTCGTTGAAAGCCATCACCTCCAGGCGCAACTGGCTTGCGCCCCGCGCCTTGCCCCACTGGTCCCCGTAGGCGATCAGCGCCCGGCCGATACCCCGGGAGCGGAGCCCCTCATCCACCACCACGGTCGTGATGCGGCAGACGGGCAGCTTGCTGAGAAAGGGGACGCTCTCGTTGAGGTCGATGCGGGCGGTGAGAAAACCCGCCACCTCCCCCGCCACCACCGCCACGCAGAAAAGACGTGCCTCGTCGGCAATGGCGCCGAGCAAGAAGGCCCTGTCCTCCGGGGACGGGGGGCAGAACACCTCGGGCACCTGCTCGAAGTGGAGCTGACCTATCTGCCGGTTCAGGGCCAGAATGGCGTCGATATCCTGTTCAGTTGCCTTGCGAATGTCCACCTGATGCTCCTTGCAGTGAGGGTCGCCAGCGAGGAAAGAGGCTTGGCGGTCACCCTTTGGAACCCGCATCTTATCGGCTCGTCACGGCAATCAACAGCCCCCGGCAACGACAAGGCCCCATGACGGGGCCTTGTGCATCCGCTGACTCCCGGGCTCAGCCCGACGCCCCCAGCTGGGCCACCTGGCGCTCTATGCTTCCCTTGAGGTTGTCATCCAGCTTCAAGGCGCGCGCCAGCTCGTCCAGATAGCCGCGCTCCATGAAGTGATCCACCTCAATGGTGAGCAGGGAGGCGAGGTAGACCTCGGTCGCCAGCTCCATGTCGGTCACTTCTCGCGCCAGGACATGGGGGTCGAGGGGGCGGGAGAGCTCGGCGTCAATCCAGCGGGCCGCATCCCGCTCCCCCTGTTCGGTCAGGTACTCCTGGATCTTCTGGCGCTCGGCGGCATCGATGTGGCCGTCGGCCCGGGCCGCCGCCACCATGGCACGCACCAGCAGGTTGGCGCGGGCATCCAGGGCCTTGCCCTCCAGGGTGTCGAGGGGCTGGGTCGGCTGGGCCGGGGTGGACTGCTGGGTCTGCCAGTCCTGATAGAGTTTGTAGGCCAGCCCCCCGAGGGCTGCCGCCCCCCCCACCGCCGCCACCTTGGTGCCATATTTGCGCATCTTCTTGTTGCCAAGCAGCAGCGCCATGGCCCCGGCGGCCAATCCCCCCTGCGCCATGCCCTTCATCTGGGCCTTGCGCGTGTCACCACCGTCGTTGAGCCAGCCCTTGCCAGCTCCCATCAATTGCTCCAGCATCTGTTTCATGGGGCCTCCTCGCTCGCGTGATGAGTCATGCTGGGCCGCCTGCGCTGAACTCAAGGTGAATGACGGCGCAGACAAGAGGAGGCGCTGGTTGGATCAGTGTCGGCCCCGCCCGCTGCTATTGTCCCCGGGGGACAGCCAAGGAGTCCCCCCTTGCCTCGACATAAGGAAGTACCATGAGCGCCCGTGAACTGACCCTGCAATTTCTCGCCGAACCCGCCGACGTCAACTTTGGCGGCAAAGTCCATGGCGGCATGGTGATGAAGTGGATTGACCAGGCCGGCTACGCCTGCGCCGCCGGTTGGTGTGGCGGCTATGCCGTCACCGTCTATGTGGGGGGCATCCGCTTCTTGCGCCCCATCCAGATAGGCCAACTGGTGGAGGTGCACGCCAAGGTGATCCACACCGGTACCACCAGCATGCACCTGGCGGTGGATGTCTACAGCCGCCACCCCACCGACCCGGAGCGGCGCAAGACCACCCACTGCATCATCATCTTCGTGGCCATGGACGAGCATGGCAAACCCACCCCGGTGCCCCAGTGGCAGCCGGTGAGCGAGAGCGATCTGCAGTTGCAGCAGTACGCCAAAAAGCTGATGGCCCTGCGCGAGGAGCTGGACAAGGAGATGCGCCAGCACATGTGACCCGTCCCGCCCCGGGCAGCCGGGGCGTGTCTTCGCGCCGCCGGGCGCTATAATGGCGACCCCCCTTGCTTTTGAGAACCCAAGATGTCCCTGGAAAATGCCCCCCCCGAGGTCCAGCTCGCGGTGGATCTGATTGAACTGCTGGAAACCAACCACATCGCCCCCGCGCTGGCCCTGGCGGCACTCGCCATCGTTCGCCGGGATTATGAGCGCAAGCTCGAGGAAGGTCGGGAGGCCTGAGCGCCCCCGCAGGAGGCACCATGTCAGCCCCCATTCGCATCGAACAAGGCCGCGCCATGCTCCTCGGGGGGCTGCGCCGTCACCACCCCTTCGAGCAGGGGGACTTCGCCGGCCAGTGGCGCGACCTCAGCGCCCTGCTTCCCCTGCCGGGGCAGCTCGGGGAGCACGCCTATGGCGTCATCTGCGCCGCCACCGACACCCACTGCGAATACCTCTGCGGGGTGGAGGTCGCCGCCCTGGAGGTGCTGCCTCCCGGGCTTGGCCGCATGCGCATCGCCCCCCAGACCTACGCCATCTTCTTGCATCAGGGGCATGTCGCGACCCTGCCGCACACCTGGCGCCAGGCCCTGGCTTGGCTCGCGCAATCGGACTATCAATCTGCCCAGCAGCCGGATTTCGAGCGCTACGGCGCCCGCTTTGACGCCGCCACCGGCAGCGGCGAAGTGGAAATCTGGCTCGCCATGGTACCCAAACAGGCCCTGGCCTGACCCCTGGCCGCCCGGGCTACCTCGGCCCCATCACCTCGTCACAGAGCGCGATCAGCGCCTCCCCCAGCCGGGCGAGGGGCTCGCTCGTGCCCGGCCCCTGGTGCAGAGCCAGCTCCACCGAGCGCACCGCAGGCCAGTGGGCCAGCACCACCTGATCCGGTTGCAGCAGGCGCGCCGGCAGCAGGCTGACCCCGATCCCCGCGCTCACCGCCCCTTGCAGGCTGGCGAGACTGCCGCTCACGTAGGCGATGCGCCAGGGGATCCCCTCGGCATCCAGGGCGTCGGTCATCTGGCGCCGGTAGAGCCCCTCACTTGGAAACACCACCAGAGGCAGGGGGTCGCGCCCGGCGGCGGGCCACTCCCGGCTGTCAACCCAGGCCAGGGGCTCGCGCCAGCGGGCGATGGGCTCCCCCTGGCCGCGCCCCTGCTTGATGAGGGCCAGATCCAGCTCTCCCCCTTCGAATGCCTGCCACAGGGCATGGCTGAGATCGCTTTGTACCTCCAGCCGCACCTGAGGGTGCGTGCGGGCGAAGGCGGCCAGCACCGGGGTCATGGCCCCCGCGGCAAAATCCTCCGGCACCCCGA
This sequence comes from Aeromonas sp. R7-2, assembly GCF_040908105.1. Classification (NCBI taxonomy): domain Bacteria; kingdom Pseudomonadati; phylum Pseudomonadota; class Gammaproteobacteria; order Aeromonadales; family Aeromonadaceae; genus Aeromonas; species Aeromonas sp. R7-2. The sequence continues at coordinate 85,068 of NZ_JBFODC010000015.1, forward strand.
GGCGCAGGGGATGGCTCGCCTCGCTCACCCGCTCCCCCGCCCGGGCCAGCAGCCCCAGGATGCGGCGCGCCAGCCCGAGCAGGGTCTCCCCCTGGGCCGTGGTCACCACCTGGCGGCCGGATCGGTCGAGCAGGGTGCAACCCAGCTGCTGCTCCAGGCGGCGCATCTGCTGGCTCAGGGTGGACTGGGTGAGGTGGATACGCTCGGCAGCGCGGGTAAAGCTGCCGGTTTCGACGATGGCGACGAAGCTCTGCAGCAATTGGGGGTCCAGCAGGGGGCGCTCCATGGGCAATCTCCATTTATAAAACCACTGGAAGTCATTTTATCATTTAATTTCCAAATGATGCGGCGACCCTCTAGGCTGCTGTCCTCCCCCTTCTTTGCCAGGATATGACCATGCCACCCCCTTCCCAGTCCGGTGCCCGCCTCCTCAACTCCCTCACCGCCGCCTCGGCCCCCAGCCATCAGGAGTGGCTGGAGCAGGCCCTGCACCTGGCCCTGACCCATCGCCAGCAAGGGGGGCGCCCCTTCGCCGCCCTGCTGGTGAGGGAGAACCGGCTGGTGGCGAGCGCCGTCAACCGCATGCTGGAGGCGGGGGACCCCACCCGTCACGCGGAGCTGGAAGCGCTGCGGGAAGGGAGTCGCCAGGGGCCGCTGGCCGGGGCCATCGTCTATGCCAGCGGGCACCCCTGCCCCATGTGCCTGTCGGCCCTGGTGATGAACGGCATCCAGGCGGTCTACTACGCCTTTGACAACGACGATGCCGCCTCCTTCGGCTATGACAGCCGCGCGGCCTACGCGGCCCTGCGACTGCCCCTGTGCCCGCCGCCCCTGCCCCTCATCAAGCTGGCGAGCCCCATCGCGGCCGAAACCCTCTACGGTCCCCTGCCCCATGCATAAGCGCCTCCTCCCCCCGGGCAGCGGCGCCTTGCTGGTGCTGGTGATCCTCATCGCCCTCAACCTGCGCCCCTTCCTCACCGCCATCGGCCCCCTGGCCCCTCGCATCGACGCGAGGCTGGCCCTCGGGGTGGATACCCTGGCCTGGGTCACCCTGCTGCCCCTCTGGCTTATCGGGGTCGGCGTGCTGCTCACCCCGGCGCTCCTGGGTCGCACGGGCCCGCGCCCCCTGCTCGGGGCGGCCCTGCTGCTGCTCGCCCTTGGCAGCGCCCTGCGCGTCGATCTGGCGAGCGGCGCCCTGCTCATCGCCAGCGCCGCCCTGTGCGGGCTGGGCTCAGCCCTGGTGCAGGGGGTGCTGCCCGGCCTCATCAAGGAGGGGTTCGCCCAAAAGGTGCCCCTGGTGATGGGGATCTTCTCCGCCTGCATGATGGGGGGCGGGGCGCTCGGGGCCGTGCTCACCCCGCGCCTTGCCGAGTATCTGGACTGGTCTCGGGCGCTGGCGCTCTGGGGCCTGCCGGTGCTGCTGGCCCTCGGCTGGCTGGCCTGGCGGGTGCCCCTGCCCGCCNCCGGCCAGCACGCCCGCCCCCACCGGGGAGCAGCGGCTGCTCCCCCTGCCCCGCACCTGGCTGCTCATCGCCTGTTTTGGCATCATCAACAGCGGCTACGGCATCGTCGTGGCCTGGCTGGCCCCAGCCTACATGGCGGCGGGCTGGAGCGCCCAGCAAGGGGGCGAGCTGGTGGCCTGGCTCGCCCTGGCCCAGACCGCGAGCGGCCTTGGCCTGCCCCTGCTGGCAGCCGGTCGGCTGGACCGCCGCCCCTGGATGGCGCTGGCCATCGCCATGCAGCTGGCGGGCTTTGGCGGCCTCTGGCTCGCTCCCCAGACCGCCCCCCTGCTCTGGTGTTTGCTGTGCGGCGCCGGGCTTGGGGGGAGCTTCTCCCTCATCATGGTGATTGCGCTGGATCACCTGCCCGACCCACGCCGGGCGGGCGCCCTCTGCGCCCTGATGCAGGGGGTCGGCTTCATGGTGGCGGCTACCGGCCCCTGGGTGGCGGCCCGCCTGCACCATGCAAGCGGTGACTTCGCCGCCGCCTGGCAGTGGCAGCTCGGCGCCCTGGTCCTGATGAGCCTGCTGGTGGTGCGTCTCAACCCGCGCCACTACCCAGGGGCCATGGGCCTGCCCCCGGAGCAGGCCATGGCTGTGCAGACGGCAGGCCACAAGCCTGCCTGATCCGGCGAGCACCGGCCTTGGGGGCCAGAAAGCACAACACCGGCCTTGGCCGGTGTTGTGCTTTCTGGGTGCGGGAAGGCCTGGCGCTCAGCGCCCCTTCTTCTGGCGCCCGCCCTGCCCTGGCCGCGGTTTGCCCGGGGCGGGTTTGCCCCCCTTGCCGGGCGCGCTTTTACCTGCCCCCCCTTTGCTGGCAGCCCCTTTGCCCGCCCCGCCCTTGCCTGCGGGGCTCTTCTTCTCGAAGGCCTCGGGACCCGGCACATTGGGGCGCCCGCCAATCTCGTGATCGTCGCTGCGCCGCGGCTTCTTGCCCTGGGCCGGGGTGCCGGCCGCAGCCGCCTTGGGCTTGGCAACCTGAGCCCCCTTGGCCGGTTTCGCCTCGGAGGAGGAGTCCTCAATGAGCTTGAACAGCTCGATCAGCTCGTCGTCGGTGAGATCGCGCCACTCCCCCACCGGCAGCCCCTTGAGGCTGACGTTCATGATGCGGATGCGCTCGAGCTTGGTCACCTCGAAGCCGAAGTGCTCGCACATGCGGCGGATCTGGCGGTTGAGCCCCTGCACCAGGGTGATGCGAAACACGAAGGGCGCCTCTCGCTTCACCTTGCACTTCTTGGTGACGGCGCCGAGGATGGGCACCCCGGCCGCCATGCCGCGGACGAACTCGTCGGTCACCGGCTTGTCCACGGTCACCAGGTACTCTTTCTCGTGATCGTTGCCCGCCCGCAGGATCTTGTTCACCAGATCCCCGTGGTTGGTGAGGAAGATGAGCCCCTGGGAGTCCTTGTCGAGGCGACCGATGGGGAAGATGCGAGTGCTGTGGTTGACGAAGTCGACGATGTTGTCCTTCTCCCCCGCCTCCGTGGTGCTGACGATGCCCACTGGCTTGTTGAGGGCGATGAAGACCAGGCTGTCGGCTTCGCGCGGCTCGATCACCTGGCCGTTGACCTTGACCAGATCCCCGGCAAACACCTGATCCCCCACCCCGGCCCGCTTGCCGTTGATGAAGACGTTGCCCTGCTCGATGAAACGATCGGCCTCACGACGGGAGCAGATGCCGCTCTCGCTGATGTATTTGTTCAGGCGCATGGATTCATCGGCCAGCATGGGTCACCTCCCCGGTCGGATGGGCCTTGAGAATGGCTGGCTGGATCAGCCGCGCTGTGGTCGGGTTCGTCTGCATACAACTCCATGAAATAAGGGCCTGCGCCCTGCATGTTCGGCAAAAAACGCCGCTACAGTAGCACATTGCACGGGCCCGCGCCCGGCCCCGTCGCACCCTGGCTGCTGGCTCACAGGGGGGGCTGCCCCTGATGCAGCAGCAGGCCCCCCATTATCCAGTGTGCGGTGACGCCGCGGCCCTGATTGGGCTGCACCGCGCACTCCCCGCCACTTTTCACTTCATGGTGCTCACTTCATGGGCCGGGCCCCCGCCGCCGAAGATAGGGTGCGGCCTTCGGCAGATAGCCAGATGATCTAACGCTTGATATTTATCCAGCAAAAATGCATAAAAAGATTTTGGTCATCGCGAATTATCTGCTCTGACCCGCCGACGACGGGAAATGACACCCCCATCGGGGCGCAACAACGGGCCCCTTGAGCCCCGCGAACCCTGAAGACGGGCATGATCCCCTCTCTGGCAGGACGCCACTTTCATCATTCACGACAGGAGTTAAAGATGAGTCATTCCCTCTCCCAGGAGGCCTTCCTGGCCCAGGTCGCCAGCCGCAACCCTCACCAGCCCGAGTTCATCCAGGCCGTGAGCGAGGTGATCGCCTCCATCTGGCCCTATGTGGAGCGCCACCCCCGCTACCTGCAACACGGCCTGCTGGAGCGATTGGTGGAACCCGAGCGCCTGGTGCAGTTTCGGGTGAGCTGGGTGGATGACCAGGGTCGGGTGCAGGTGAACCGCGGCTACCGGGTGCAGCACAGCTCCGCCATCGGCCCCTTCAAGGGCGGCATGCGCTTCCACCCCTCGGTGGATCTCTCGGTGCTGAAATTCCTCGCCTTCGAGCAGACCTTCAAGAACGCCCTCACCACCCTGCCCATGGGCGGCGGCAAGGGGGGCAGCGATTTCGATCCCAAGGGCAAGAGCGAAGGAGAAGTGATGCGCTTCTGCCAGGCCCTGATGCTGGAGCTCTATCGCCACCTGGGGGCCAACACCGACGTGCCGGCGGGCGACATCGGGGTGGGCGGGCGCGAGGTGAGCTACATGGCGGGCATGATGAAGAAGCTCACCAACAGCGCCGAGTGCGTCTTCACCGGCAAGGGACTCTCCTTTGGCGGCAGCCTCATTCGTCCGGAAGCCACCGGCTACGGCCTGCTCTACTTTGTCGACGCCATGCTGGCCCATCGCGGCCAGTCCCTCGATGGCCTGCGGGTCTCGGTGTCGGGCTCGGGCAACGTGGCCCAGTACGCCATCGAGAAGGCGATGGCCCTCGGCGCCCGGGTCATCACCGCCTCCGACTCCGGCGGCACCGTCTATGATCCGGACGGCTTCACCCCCGAGAAACTGGCCCGCCTGATGGCGCTTAAAAACGAGCAGCGCAAGCGGGTCGCCGATTACGCCCATGAGCTCGGGCTCGAGTTCTTCAGCGGCCGCACCCCCTGGCACCTGGCGACCGACGTCGCCCTCCCCTGCGCCACCCAGAACGAGCTGGATGCCGAAGATGCGGTGCAGCTTATCGCGAGCGGCGTGCAGCTGGTAGCGGAGGGGGCCAACATGCCCTCCAGCGCCGCCGCCATCCGCCTCTTCCACGAGGCCCGGGTGCTGTTTGCCCCAGGCAAGGCCGCCAACGCCGGCGGGGTTGCCACCTCGGGCCTCGAGATGAGCCAGAATGCCCAGCGCCTCTCCTGGACCCGGGAGGAGGTGGACGCCCGCCTCAAGGGGATCATGACCAGCATCCACGCCACCTGTGTGCGCTACGGTCAGGATGCTGACCATGTGAACTACGAGAGCGGCGCCAATATTGCAGGCTTCGTCAAGGTGGCCGACGCCATGCTGGCGCAAGGGGTCTGCTGAGCGCCTTGGCCCGGGGCTTCCCCCTCAACACAACGGCAGCCCTCGGGCTGCCGTTGTGTTTTGTGCGTGCCGTCGATACAAGAACGATGGACGAATGGGGTTACTCTCGGCTTGATGTAAATGAATTTCGTACATCTATTCGAAAAGATTAAAAACAAAGATTAAATGAGTAAAAATTCAATCAACCACCACTTAATGTGACCAATATCAAAAAATGGCACTGGGTCTTGACTATATTTCATGCTCCAATCTTATTTTACAGATGATAATAACTATGAAGTTTTTAACAGTTGCGGTGCTGGCGACAACGCTTTCAGGATGTTCGGTTTACATGGCTACACAACAACCAGATAAAAAAGATCTCTCCTTGTTACAGATGGGCACACCCAGAAGCACCCTGTTAGGTGAGCTTGGGTATCCACAAGCACAGACTGAGCATGATGGGAAAAAATGGGACATATGGCGTTTTAAGCAAGGGTATTCTGGAGGCGCCAAGGTCGGCAGAGCGGCAGGTCATGCCGCAATGGATGTAATGACCCTTGGTATTTGGGAAGTCGTAGGTACGCCCGTTGAGGCTGCTGCCGATGGTACTATGGTCGCCTATGAGGTGTCGTATGACGACTCAAATAATGTCTCCGCTGTTGTTCCACTCAACTTAAAAAGTGGTGAATCACTGAAGTAATTGAAGCGAACATACCAATAATACGGCAGCCCTTGGGCTGCCGTTGTGTTTGGTGCCTAGCGCGACTTCACACTCTCTTCACCCAGGCATGAAAATCTCCCATCCGTTCCATCTCGCTGACGAGGATAACAAGATGACGATGAAAATAGGTGCCCTGCTGATCCTGGCCGGGCTCGGCTGTTTTGTGGCATTCAACCTGCTGGGCTCCACCCTCGATGCCCAGGGCTTCCTGCACGAGCCCTTTGCCCTGCTGCCCCTGGGCTATCTGCTGCTCTTCACCGGCATGGTGCTCACCGTGATCCCTCTGCTGCGCAAGGGGCGCACCAGGGAACAATGACACAAACCGCAAGGTGCCAGGAGCTCAGCAATAACGGCTGATCTCGATGAGGTTCCGATCCGGGTCCAGACAATAGACCGACTCGATGGGGCCACAGGCACCGCTTTTCATCACAGGCCCCTCCACTATCTCGACCCCCTGGCTCGCCAGCTGGGCCATCACCTGATCCAGGGGCCAGCGGGTGATGAGGCAGAGATCCCCCGACCCCACCTGCGCCCGGTTGCGCGCCTCCTCCCCCAGCAACTGCAAATTGATCTTCTGGTTGCCAAAGCTCAGCGCCCGGCGCCCCGCTCCGAAGGTAATGGGCTCCATCTTGAAGGCGCCGCTGTAAAACGCCACCGCCCGCTCAATGTCACTGACCGTCAATACCAGATGGTCGATATGGCTGATCATGGTTACCTCTTGGTGAGAAGACAGCATCCTTGCCGGTTGCAAGAACAGAGTTGACTGCAAACTCGGCCGGCCCGTCTATGACTGTGGTCTGGCGTGCAAAAAGCATTATTAAAAAACCCACATTTTGCTTGCAGATAGGGCGCTTTCTACTTCACGTCAAGCAAACGATAACATCGTTAGCAGGTAGCCGTATGGTGATGGGAATGGAGGTCGGTGAGCAACTTGTAAGCATATGCTTGAATTAGTTTATGTAACGTTGCAGCTTACTCATACACTTCCCGATGGCCTCAGTTGGAAAATCTCAAAGTGTCTAGGAAAGCAGAGCACTTCACCTTGCCTTTGCAAAAATCCCCGGATACCATCCAAGTATTTTCTAAATATCTCAGAGATCTTCCTTTTATATTTGTGATCTATCTCAGAATTTCTGAGGAACGGATGGAAGAACACGGATTTTTGTGCAGCTTACCAAGTCGCGCGAAAATCGTGTGCTTAACGTTATCTGGCTGATTGGGTAGCAATTCAATCGTTGTGCTGACCGCTTCACCAAGACGACGTGCAGAAAATATTTAAAGCGCGAAAAAATGAGCGGGACTAAGAAAAGACTAGTTTCAGCGAAACTGAGCATGCATCTGGTCGTGACTTCAAACAGTAGGTCGCTCTCACCTCAAAATCCTTGGAGGTATCCTATAAATGACCATTCCAGAACTTGAATTCCTGAAAAACGAAGCTGGTGAGGAAGAAGGGCTTTCCGACGCTGGCATAGAAACCTTCCGCGATGACCCATATGCGAGCTGCGCGAGGGAAGCGGGCCAAAACTCCCGAGATGCAGGCCTTGAAAATGATAAGCCAGTCCGTATGACGTTCGACCTGATGCAGGAAGATCGCGTAAACCTCCCTTTCCACGCATCGCTTGCGAGGACTTTGGATTGTTGCCTAAACCAAGCTCATGCAGAGAAAGAAAAGGAATTCTTCAAGAACGCATGTGAAGTGATTTCCAAAGAGAGACTGCCGATCCTGAGGATATCCGACTTCAATACCAAGGGGCTGATAGGACCTCCGGAAACGAGTGGTACAGTATTTCACTCACTGCTTAAGTCATCTGGCGTCAGCAAGAAAGATAGCGAAACCTCGGGTGGTTCTTACGGAATCGGTAAGAACGCAAATTTTGCAGTTTCCGACCTGCAAACAGTGATGTATTCGACACTCTACCTTGGGGAGTTTGATGAACATGTTTTCGCAGCTCAAGGCAAGGTGAAACTGGTATCTCATCAGGATAAGAATAAAGATTATCGCCGGGCGACGGGGTACTGGGGATTCCCAGATGGCTTCCGTGCAATTACCAATGAGTCGCAAGTTCCAGAATGGATGCGGCGTTCGGAGATCGGAACCTCAATATTCTGTGTCGGATTTCGTGAGTCAAAAGACTGGGCAGAGCGAATGACATTCTCTCTTGTGTCCAATTTTTTTGTGGCTATTCAGAATGAAGATATGGAATTCGAGGTGGATTCGGGAAGAATAAAAATCAACAGCAATACACTTGAGGGACTGTGGTCACATCCGAAAATAGAGGAAACGGCAGAGAGATCGGGGCATTCTTCCGAATTGGAGTTTGCACGCCAATTGCACCGGTGCTTGGTTTCCGAAGCTGCAACAGAAGAGATAATTGATATCACTGATCTAGGAAAGATAAAGGTCCGAATTCTGATGGAGGTTGGCATGCCGCGCCGAGTTGGATTCGTACGAAATGGCATGCTTATTACCGACAATCTGAGAAACTTTGGCCATGCTTTTGCGAGGTTCAATGGCTCAGATTTCATCGCGTTGGTACAGCCGTGTGATAATGCAGCTGGCAAAGTCCTGAAAAAATTGGAGAATCCTGCACACAATGCTTTTTCTGCCGAGCGTATCGCCGATCCGACAGGACGTCGTGTCGCTGAAAAAGCAATGCGTAGCTTGGGCACTAAATTGCGCGAGATGATTAAAGTATTTACGAGTGTTCCGGAGAAGGATTCACTAACGTTGGACGAACTAGGAAAACACTTCGCCTACAGAGGTAAACCTGATTCAATGCCTGATCCAACGAACGAGAGTGATCCTGAGACGTACACATACTCGGCAGCACGTGTACAGACCAAAAAGACCAGCGCTTCCGGCAGAAATGGCAATGAAGATGAGCAGACCGGTAGACACAAGGGCAGGCATAGAGCCAAGCCTAGTGGCGGAGGTAGCAATCAACCGGAGGATAGAAAAGCTGGAGATGCAGGAGCTTCAGATATACGAACCTCTGTCGATTTGTCGGATATACGAAACCGCATAATCCTAGATAGTCGAGGCACAGCCAAGGCAAGAACTTTGTACTTTAGTTCTCCTGTTACAGGACGCATCGAATTGACATTACAAGCAACTGGCGTAAATACCCCGGAGAACTTGTATCCCGTAAAAGCAGATGGAGCATCCATCAAGAACAACAGGATCTTGCTCGATGTCAAAGAGGGGGAACGAAATTTGCTCTTAGTTGAGTTTGATGAACCCTATGATGGCCCGATTGAGGTAAACGCTAACAAGCTACGTTGCGGGGAGATGATGGAATGAGAATCTCTGAGAATACAAGATTTCCGCACCCAGTACTTGGACTTGATACTGGTGATTTTATCGTTGGTGAATTTAACCTAGAAATAGAAGTCAAAGAGAATCGTTCCACTAATAACGTGGCCTTAGAGCATACAATAACTCTTACCGAGCCAGGAATTCGCAACCTGATTGAGAACAATCAGGCGTCAGTTGGGTGCATAATAAAGTGCGTCGATACTTTTTTCAGCGATCTCCGGCAAATGGCTTGGCCGACCGGAAAAACAGATTTTTCTCCTGGGCAACTATTGAATCGAGTTTCGCTTCGTCCGATTGTTTGGTTGAAAACAAACCTGAGTGATTGGGATCCCGGAACTATTCATCCTGAGTTCGAACCTCCTGTATCTCTAAATAATGGAGACATCATTGCCGTTGGCGAGGAGCTGATAATCAGTGTCGGGCAGGCGAAGCTCACGCCTATTGAGAGCATCTTCAAGCTTGTGAAGCAGGAAACTGTTCCCGATGGAGAGTTACAGGTTGATGTAACGGGGAACCACATTGCCCTGCTAGTCTCTGAAAAAACATTTCAAGCTCTCAGTGAGCTTAGACTTCAGTCTAGCTGGCAGGAAATATTAATGAGTTCAATATATATGCCCGCGGTAATGGAAGTGCTCGACGTTCTCCGTAGTGATAGTAAGGAGCATGAGTCTTCACGTTGGTATCAGCCGTTTCTTGCCAAGTGCGATGCGAAGGGGGTTCGCATAGAGCCGAATATGTCAATCCTTGAGGCTGCGCAGATTATTTTAGAACATCCGATTACTCACTTTAGTAAGCTAATGGGAGAATAGAGAAATGTCTTATATACCTCTTAAATACTTGTCACAAGATGTTGTAAATGATCTTCGTGATAAGGTCACACTCAATCGAGATAGATACTCTAGCGGTAACTTTTTAGACCTTGCTAAAGAGAATGGATGGGAAATAGAAAGTAATACGGTCCAGATTGACTTGGATATGCTGGAAAGTTTGGATGGTACAGATCGAACGGCTGAGGCAGATATAAAAAACTCCTTGATCGTTCATAAATCGCTCCAAGGCATGACCCCTGCATTGGCAAGAGAAGAACGTATATGGTTGAGACTAACTCATGTTGAGTGCTTGGAATATAGCCGTGACAGATGGATAAAAAAAGCTGAAGGCGATAGCCTAGACAAAGCTGTTCTGGACCATTTTTTTGCTGAAGGACGTACCGGAATTCGCGATGATAACGCTATTTCTAGGTTATGGTGGAATATGCACGTTGCAACTATTGCAGATCCAGAAGATCCGGTGGATGCACTTCACTATATACTCAAAACTGCCGATATTCGTCAAGCTATTGTTGAGCGCCCAAATATTGCATCACGACAACCCCTTACACGGGCAATAGTGCGCGCAATGCGATCTATTCCATGGATCACTTCCTCTGAAAATGCTTTTCGTGAGTTTATAAAAGAAATGAATAGAGATGCCGGCGGGATTTTATTTGAAGCAATTTCTGATTATGATGTAGATTGTATTCTTAGTAGATACGCCGAAAAGGCTAGAATGATCTCGATAGACTCAAGATGATTTAGGAATTGAGATTACGCATATATTTTAAAATCGAAGCAAGCATTATAATTCACTCTTGCTTCGATTTTATAAAGTCATATTGGTTATGTGATTTTATTTATAAAAAATAAAGTTCAAGTGGATAATAAAATATTAAAGACCAGTTTTGCTATTTTCTTTGCAAGCAAAGGGGGGACCGCATTCCCGACCTGATGATACTGCTGTGTTCTTCCTCCATGGAAGAAGTAGTTGTCAGGGAATGTCTGCAAACGTGCGGCTTCTCTTACTGTCAAGCTGCGGCACTGTTTTGGATCGTAATGGATGAAATAATGCCCATCTTTCGCAATATGACTGGTTATGGTAGTAGACGGAGCATCCGCCAGTTGCACCCTGAACCTGTCAGAGAACTGGCCTGATTCCCAGTTTTTGTGATCCGGAGCAAGCCCTGGTAGGCAAAAATCAGTATGGCCTTTGGGTGAACGGGAATACTCTTCTGAAAAACATGCCGCATATCCATAACGCCCCAGATCATCGATTCGATGTCCCCTCGTTTCATGATTCAACCAGATATCAAGATTGGGATCAGAATACCAACTGTCTAACTCACTAATTCCAGTGCAACCTTCTAGCTCATCAGATTTAGTCCAGCGCAGTCCACCTGTTTCTTGTGCATTCAAATGCTCTGCTGCTGCAATCAATCTTGCTGAAAGAGGCATTATATCCTTCGGTCCCATTTGTGCAGACACGCTAAGCGACATCAGCTCTTCTCTGACCGAAGATTCCCAATTCAGGTATGAATCACTCTGCTTGCTGAGCTTGCTTCGCAATGCAGGCATATTCCCGATGACCTGTTTGACCGTTACTGTATCTGACTTTGACAGCTTTGGCAGTTCTCGAAGCTCAGCACGATCACTGCGAATGCCCAGAAGTATCACACGGTGACGGGCCTGCGGAATTCCATACTCTTCGGCCTGAATGATGAACTTCTTGGCATCGAGCAATTTGGGGTCATCACCATCCTGGAATACTTCGTCATTTACCAAGGAGACTATTTTGTATCTGAGACCGTCATCAGGCATATCCAAGGCCACATTGGGACTGGCCAAGTCACGGAGAATTTGATGAAAAATAAAGTCTCCATTTATCTTTGAGGACAATATCCCCTTGACATTCTCCATGACAAAAATATCTGGGCGATTCTTCTGGATAATCCGCAGATACTCTTTATAGAGGAAATGACGATGATCCTCTTCCGGCTTGTAATCCAATTTGCCTTTGTTCCTTGAACGTCCGGCAATGGAATAGGCCTGACAGGGAGGGCCGCCAATCAACACCCAGGGCAGTGATTCACTCTTGTTTTCAAAAGCCTTGGCTATCGCCTGATCAAGCCTTTGGTTGCCTTCTTCGCTGCCGATCTCCAGACACAGCGCCTCTTCCTCCGCTTTTGCCCAGAGATCGATGGTGTTTTCCGTGAACGGATTATCTGCATCACCATTGCAGAACTGGTAATAGTCCTGAATGAACTCGGGCCTGTGATTCTTGAGCAACCGGTAGAATGCACGAAGTTTCAATGTCTGATGGGCGACAGGATCCCTCTCTGCAGAAACCTGGATCTCGAATGCCTTGCCATCATTGAGAGAGGAGAAGCCCTCACCCAACCCGCCTGGACCGGCAAAAAGGTCGACGACGGGGATGGGTGGTGAAAAAATGTTCATGTCGAATTACTGTGTTTTTGATCAGGCCGTAAAGATACCAGGAAGCATGACTTCTAGGAAGCGAAAGCATGGATGTTGTTGATGCATCAACCCGTTCCGTGATGATGTCAGGCATCAGGGGCAAGAATACCCGCCCCGAAGTTCTGCTGCGCAAATACCTCCACGCCCGGGGTTTTCGTTTCAGATTGCACGTGAAAGATCTTCCCGGCACGCCAGACATCGTTCTGCCACGCTATCGACTCTGTATTTTCGTTCATGGCTGCTTCTGGCATCGTCACCTCAATTGTTCATATGCCGCCACTCCAAAGAGCAACACCGTATTCTGGCTGCAGAAGTTTACGGCCAACACGATTCGCGATGAAAAAGTGGAATACATGCTGAGCCAGGCAGGTTGGAGAGTATTCCAGATATGGGAATGCGGCTTGAAAGGAATGGATGAGACCACTCTGGAGTGGCTGCCGCCCATCATCAGGGGGACTACAACATCATTGAGCTGGCCTGACGATCCAAACGAAAGAGTTGTCTGACAGGATGCATCAAGCCCCTTATCAGCTTCTCGAAAATCTCCTTGCGCTCAAAAGCGGCCCCCACGGCGGGCCGCCTTCGTGTGGTCAGCAGGCAATCCGTTCTATGCGGCCACCGCTCAGTTTGAAGAAGGCATCCTGCGGCAGCTCCTGAAGCCAGGTGGTGGTGTAGTCCAGATCCACATAGGCACCGCGCAGCATGGCGCCAAAGAGACCGTGAGAAACCACGATGGCCTGCTCGGCAATGTGCTCGTCCTCAAGCCATTGCCGGGCCCGGCGCTGAATGCTCTCAAAACTCTCACCATGGGGAGCCCGCAGATACCAGTCCGGCTCCTCCAGATCCAGCTCGGGGTGGGCCGCCAGCAGCTCGGGCACCCGGCGACTCTCCCACTCCCCCATCCCTAGCTCCACCAGCCGCTCGTCCCAGATGATGCGCTCCTGGTCCAAGCCAAGCTGCTGACACACCCGCTCCGCCGTCTGCCGTGCCCGGCCGAGGGGGCTGGCGTAGATCGTCCAGTCGGTGGGCTCGGTCAGGAGCTTGGCCAGACGGGCCCCCATGGCGAGGGCCTGGGCTTCTCCCCTGGGGGTCAGCTCGGAGTTGCAACGCCCCTGCAACCGCAATTCGGCGTTGTAACGGGTCTGGCCATGGCGCAGCAAATAGAGGGTTCGAGACATGGTTTCTCCAGCAGAGTCAATGAGATAAGAAAAACAGGGGGAAGATGATAACAGATGTACCGGGTCAACCAAGACCCGGAGGATGCAGGCTTGTGCTGACTCCTTGAGCGCATGGCCTGCGGCTATACGTGAAAGGGCAACAGGGGCTGCGCGCCTTTATCGCACAGGCGCCTTGTGCGCATACCACACGCCTTCGCCTCGGGCCCGCCAGCGCCGTGGCAAGCGCCCCATGCTCCCCTATCTTGTTGTTCAGACGGAATAAAATGGGGATGTGCCGGTTTATCGGTCACAGGATGGCGGCCAAAGCCAGAAAAGACAGAGTTTTTGCTCTGATCCGGGGGCCATTTTGGTACGTATCTCTGGCTCACGACATGGACGCCTGGTGTACAATCTGCCACCCGATTTCCCCTGACCCGGCCCAGGCTCAGGCCCTGATGTACCCCAGAGTAAATGAACGTGACCCCAACCCACCCCATGCTCGACAGTTATTACAGCCAGGATCTGGTGTTCTTCTCCATCCTGGTGGCGGTGCTCGCCTCCTACACGGCGCTGACCATGACCAGCCGGGTGAGCCAGAGCCGGGGACGGGCCGCCGTGCTCTGGCTAGCGGGGGGAGCCTTCGCCATGGGGCTCGGCATCTGGTCCATGCATTTTATCGGCATGCTCGCCTTCAACCTGCCCATCGCGCTGGGATACGACCTGACCCTCACCGGTCTCTCCCTGGTGGCGGCCATCGGCTCCTCGGCTTTTGCGCTCTGGCTGGTGAGTCGCCCCCAGCTCCCCTGGCACCAGATCCTGTTCGGGGCCGTGCTGATGGGGGCCGGCATCGCCACCATGCACTACATCGGCATGGCGGCCATGAAGATAGCGCCCGGCATCCACTACCAGCCTGGGCTTTTCATCCTCTCCATCCTCATCGCGGTATTCGCCTCGGGTGCCGCGCTCTGGATAGCGTTTCGCCTGCGCAACAGCTCGCCCCGCGCCTTCTTCAGCAAGGCCCTCGCCTCCCTGGTGATGGGGGCGGCCATCATCGGCATGCACTACACCGGCATGGCGGCGGCCCAGTTCCCCGCAGAGAGCCTGTGCGGGGCCCTCTACACCGGTCTCAATACCCAGTGGCTGGCAACCGTGGTCATCATCGTGACCCTGGCGGTGTTCGCCATCGCCTTCGTGCTCTCCATGCTGGATGCCCACGCCGCCAGGCTCTCCACCTCCCTGCACCAGGCCCACGACGAGCTGCTCAAGCTGGCGCTCCATGACAGCCTGACCCGGCTGCCGAACCGGCTGCTGTTTGCCGACCGGCTGGAGCAGCGCATCCAGGAGTGCCAGCACAGCCAGCGCAGCTTCTCCCTGCTGTTTCTCGATCTCGACGGCTTCAAGATCATCAACGATGCCCACGGCCACCACACCGGGGATCTGCTGCTGGCCGAGGTGGCCCAGCGCATCACCGGCCTGCTCGGAGCCAGCGACACCGCCTCGCGCTTTGGCGGGGACGAGTTCGTGCTGGCACTGGCGCCGGGGGATGTGAGCCAGACCACGGCCTTTGCCGAGCGGCTGCTGGCCACCCTGGCCCAGCCCTATGAGTGGGAGCACCACAGCCTGCACATCACCGCCAGCATCGGCATTGCCGTCTATCCCCAGGATGGTACCAGCCTGCACGAGCTGACCCTCAACGCCGATGCCGCCATGTATTACGCCAAGGAGCAGGGGCGCAACGACTACTACTACTTCGACAGCGCCATGAACGCCAACGCCCACCAGCAGTTCCTGCTGCACAAGGAGCTGCAACATGCCCTGGAGCGGGGGGAGCTGGCCCTGCACTACCAGCCCAAATACTGTGCCCGCAGCGGCCAGGTGGTCGGCGCCGAGGCCCTGCTGCGCTGGCAGCACCCGGAGCATGGTGCCGTCTCGCCGGCCAGCTTCCTGCCGCTGGCGGAGAAGAGCCGGCTCATCATCCCCATCGGCAACTGGGTCATCGACGAGGCGTGCCGCCAGATGAGCGCCTGGCGGGCGGCGGGTCATCACGACTGGAGCGTGGCGGTCAATCTCTCCACCATCCAGCTCGCCAGCCCCGGGTTGCTGGAGGAGGTGCAGGGCGCCCTCGCCCGCCATCGGCTCGAGGCCCGTCACCTGACCCTGGAGATCACCGAATCCACCGCCATGCAGAAGGCCGAGGAGAGCCTCGCCATCCTCAACCGTCTGGCCGAGCTCGGCCTTGGCATCTCCATCGACGACTTCGGCACCGGCTACTCCAGCCTGCTCTACCTCAAGCGCTTCCCCGCCAACGAGCTCAAGATTGACCGGGGCTTTGTCACTACCCTGGAGCGGGGAGGCGACGATGCCACCATCATCGCCGCCATCATCGCCCTGGGTCAGGCCCTGGAGATGCGCATCGTGGCAGAGGGGGTGGAAACCCCGGAGCAGCGCGACCTGCTGACCGAGCTGGGCTGCGACACCTTGCAGGGCTACCTGCTCGGGCGCCCCATGACCGGGGAGCAACTGCTTGTCCACTGCGCTCCCGAGACTCCCCAACAGGTGCTGGAAGGTGTGCTTGCCTGACAAGCAGGTGAGGCGCTGCGCCCATGTCGCCAGGGTCATCACCAGCCCGATTGCGTCCCTTCACGACTCAAGGTAGTCTGCTGCAAGACTCGAATGCCCCTTTATCTTACCGAGTGCATCGAGCGACCCCCATGGCAGATCACCCGTTCAGAGGAGCCACATCCATGGCCATATACCAGTTCTTCAGCGTCCCCGCCTCCCGCCGTCAGCAATATACCTATGTCGACATGGCCTCCCCCACTTTCCTCACGGAGAAGGAGGCGCTGCTGACGCAAGGGTTCGAGGTGGAAGAGGATTTCATCGACGCGGCCACTCCCCGCGAGGCGGTGGAGAAGTACAGATCCGGCTTTCTCTACGTGGCGGACGAGATAGGCAAGTCAGACGAGGCCTATGCGGCGGCAACGGCCTTGCTGGAGATGGGCAAGAAGATCCTGGGCCGCAAGGCGGGCTGAGCAAGGCGGGCCGCCGGGGCGATACCCCCGATGGCCCGCAGGCAGTCAGCGTTGGGGGTGCTGGCGGAGCATCTCCACCAGCTCCTCTTCACTGCCGGGTTCATGGGCAAGCTGCAGGCTGGGGGCGGCGCCCCCCATCAGCATATAAACGTGAGTGCTGCAGTGATCGTAGTGATACCACTTACCGTCGATACAGACGTCGGTATAGCATCTCGGGTCCTTCTTGAGCTCCATACGCACATCCTTATGTGTCATTCACCAACATCACCCTTGACCGTAAAATAAGCGGCCCGAGTCCCCCTTGACCTGGATCAAGGGAGGTGGCGGGCAGAAGCGGGCAGTGGCCGGATCTGGCCGGGGCCGGATGTCGCCAGCCCGGATGACAGAGCCCACCAACCGGCCCCAGCCAGGCAACAGCGCAACAAAAACGGCGCCCGAAGGCGCCGTTTTTCATGTCCGTCATTTGACCGACGGGGAACAAGCCGCTGGCTTATTCGTCTTCCAGGTAGGCGTAGCCTTGCAGACCCAGCTCCAGCTCGTCGAGCAGGGCCTTGCGGGTCTCGTCGTCCAGCGCCGGGTGGGAGACGATGCGCTGGTAGTTCTCGCGGATCACGGACGGGTCGATGTTGACGTAACGCAGCAGCTGGTCGACGGTGTCGCCACGCACCACGTTGCGGATGTCCATCTTGCCTTCTTCATCCAGCCACACTTCCGCGCAGTGGGTGTCACCAAACAGGTTGTGCAGATCCCCCAGGATCTCCTGATAGGCACCCACCAGGAAGAAGCCGACGTGGCACTCTTCGTCTTCACCGTAGACCGGCATCGGCAGGGTGCTCTCGACCCCCAGACCGTCGACGTAGTGCTCCACCTGACCGTCGGAGTCGCAGGTGATGTCCATCAGGATGCCGCGGCGGGTGAGCGGACGCTCGAGGCCGGCCAGCGGCATCACCGGAAACACCTGACCGATACCCCAGGCATCCGGCAGGGACTGGAACAGGGAGAAGTTGGCAAAGCACTTGTCCGCCAGTTTCTCGGAGAGCTCGTCGGCCAGGGCGCGGTGGTTGCGGTTGACCGGGTTGAGCAGCTCCTTGAGCGCCAGACAGGTGTTCTGGTGCAGCATCTCGGCCCAGGCACGTTGCTCCAGGTTCAAGAGGCCCATGGTGTACTGGGCGTTGACGTCACCGAGATCCGCCACGGAGTCGTGGAAGATCTCCAGCAGAGAGGGATCTTCCCCGCGCAGGTCCAGCCACCCTTTCCACATGTTCTGCAAGATGGTGGGCGCGTCCTCGTCCGGGGCGCTGATGTCGTTCACCTCCACCCCTTCGGCACCAATGATATTGGTGACCAGCACGGCGTGGTGCGCAGTCAGGGCACGGCCGGACTCGCTGATGATGGTCGGGTGCGGCAGGTCGAACTCGCGGCACACATCGCCGATGCCCCAGACCACGTTGTTGGCGTACTCGGAGAGGCTGTAGTTCGCGGAGCAGTGGCTCTGGGAACGGGTGCCCTCATAGTCCACCCCGAGGCCGCCGCCCACGTCCACCACCTCGACCTTGGCGCCAAGACGGCACAGCTCGGCGTAGAAGCGGCCGCACTCGCGGATGCCGCCCTGGATGTCGCGGATGTTGGCGATCTGGGAACCCAGATGGAAGTGCAGCAGTTGCAGGCAGTCCAGCTTGCCGAGGCTGCGCAGACGCTCCACCAGCGCCAGGATCTGGGAGGCAGAGAGACCGAACTTGGACATGGAACCGCCGCTCGATTCCCACATGCCGGAGCCGGTGGACGCCAGACGGGCGCGCACCCCGATGTTGGGCTTGATGTTGAGACGAGCGGACTCGTCGAGCACCATTTCCAGCTCGGAGGGCTTCTCCACCACGATGTAGACCTTGTGGCCCATCAGGTTGCCCAGGAGGGCGTGGCGGATGTATTCGCGGTCCTTGTAACCGTTGCAGACGATCACGGACCCTTGCTCATGATGATGGGACAGCACGGCCAGCAACTCGGGCTTGGAGCCCGCTTCCAGCCCAAGCCTCGGCTTGTCGCTGTAGGACTGACTGATGGTCTCGATGACGCGGCGCTGCTGGTTTACCTTGATCGGGTAAACGCACAGGTAATCCCCTTCATAGCCTGACTTTTCGATGGCCTGACCGAAGGCGTTGAACAGCGCATCGACCCGGCTCTTGAGGATGTCGGGGAAACGCAGCAACACCGGCGTGGTCAGCCCGGACTGGCGCAGTTGCTCGATGGCCTCGGACAGCACGATCTGAGCCTCGGGGCGAGACTTGTCGGGAGAGACGGTCACATGACCGGCGTCATTGATATTGAAAAAACCCGCACCCCAGTAGGGAACGTTGTAGACCTTCAAGGAGTCCTTGCTGGACCAGTTAGTCATGGGCTATGCCTCGCAAATGAGCGGCCGTGGGCCGCCTTCGTTACCCTCAATCACATCCAGACCATTGATTGCAAAATGCGGCAAGCCAGAGCGGCCTGCTGACGTTGGACCCGCAACGGAGCATGCTCCGCCACATCCTGTTCATTGCACATCGCGGCAAGCCAAGGCTGCCTGGTGGATCTTGGGAAGTAACGAGTCTTGATGTGGGGCTGGTGGCTTTACATCAAGCTCAACGGTATGCGGTAACACCTTGCCGGCGTACCGCGGTACTTTGATGACAATCGGCATCAGCCACGCCGTTTGTTCATCATTCGGCAGCCATCCCGACGGACAGGAGAGGGTTTCAAGGAAGAGAAGGGAAGACGTCAGCACGCATCGTGTTGATGGACGACAACCACTACGACCCGCTCAACACCAGTGACCGCCCATGACAAGGGAGATGATGAGCCCGAAGCCCACTCGGTCAGCTGAAAGATGAGAGTCCGTTGTTCTCCCTGATACCGGAGCCTAACCGGTATTAAAGAAACCATTCCCCAGCAGTGTCTGTCGTTTCTGCGTGCCTCGCCCTATAGGCGTCATGATCCTGCGGGTCTGGCGGACGCGGCCTGCGCAGGGTTGCCCTTGGATCGGCGCGGAGTGTACACACTTACCGCAGCCAGTGACAATAAAAAATCGTGTTAAAAAACGGGTTTTCATCGGGGGGCAAAATCTCGCTGCCAGCAAGGCGGGCTCTGGGATGGCGGGGGATGAGAGTGCGTGGGCGAGGCGATGAAAATAACCAACACGTCACGCTTTTTGGGTCACCCCTTGCCAGCGCTGGGCCGAGGGGAAATTCAGCTTTTTCGCAATTGCTTAACCAGTTTTTATTTTGGAATTTTTATGCAAACTGCCGAGCAATGATCCCCGCCCCTCCCCTTCGATGACCCTCCTCTCCCCCACAAAGTCATCAAAAACTGCGCTGACGCAATAAGCGGCGCCGCCGTCTTGGCCACAATGACTCCTCTTTCGTGACCCGAGGCTTGCCCATGAACACCCTGCTTTCGCGCTTTCTCCACTACCTCACCTTTCATACCCGCTCCGATGCGACCAATCCTGCCTGCCCCAGCAGCGAGGGACAGCGCCTCTTCGCCCGGGCCCTGCGCGATGAAATGACGCAGATGGGGCTGAGCCAGGTCACCCTGGACGAGCATGGCTACCTCACCGCCTGCCTGCCGGGCAACCAGCCGGATGCCCCCGCCATCGGGCTCATCGCCCACATGGACACCGCCGATTACGAGGCCGAGTGCGTCGTTCCCCAGATAGTCGAGAACTATCAGGGGGGCGATATCTGCCTTGGCAAAGGGGACGAGGTGCTGGCCATCCGCCAGTACCGCTTTCTGAAAAACTACCTGGGGCAGGATCTCATCACCACCGACGGCACCACCCTGCTGGGGGCCGACGACAAGGCGGGCATCGCCGAGATCCTCACCGCCGTGGAATACCTGCAGGCTCACCCCGAGATCCCCCGTGGCGATGTCTGGGTCGGCTTTACTCCGGACGAGGAGATAGGGCGCGGTGCCGACCGCTTCCCGCTTGACCGCTTCCCGGCCAAGTGGGCCTACACGGTGGATGGCGGCGAACTCGGCGAGCTCGAATGCGAGAACTTCAACGCCGCCAGCGCCACGGTGCGCATCACAGGCAACAACGTCCACCCCGGCACCGCCAAAGGCAGCATGATCAACAGCCAGACTCTGGCCGCCCGCTTCCATGCCGCCATGCCCGCCGAGCAGACCCCGGAGTGCACCCAGGGGTATGAGGGCTTCTTCCACCTGGCCCGGATGGAAGGCACGGTGGAGGAGACCACCCTGCACTACCTCATCCGCGACTTCGACGATGACTGCTTCGCCGCCCGCAAGGCCCAGCTAAAGGAGCGGGTCGCCTCCCTGCAACTGGACGCCCCCAGGGCGCGCATCACCCTGGAAATAGCTGACAACTACCGCAACATGCGCAGCCAGATAGCGCCCCATCCCCACATCGTCGAGCTGGCCAAAGCCGCCATGGAGGCCGCCGACGTGGTGCCCAAGATCAAACCCATTCGCGGCGGCACCGACGGCGCCCGGCTCTCCTTCATGGGGCTGCCCTGCCCGAACCTGTTCACCGGCGGCCACAACTTCCACGGCAAGCACGAGTTCATCCCCCTGCAATCCATGGAAAAAGCGGTCGCCACCCTGGTGGCGCTGGTGCGCCTCACCTCTGCCTGGCGGGCAGAGTAAGGGGGCAAGGACGGGGCTCGCCCCGTCATCAAACCGTCACCCAACCGACACACGAAAGGCACGCAGGGGCGTCAAGCTGGGGCAAAGTTCAGCGGAGCCTTGCCCATGTTCGACGTCGATACCCTGCTGGGGCAGCACCTGCCCCGCCTCGCCAGCCAGCCCCTCCTCCGTCCCCTGATGAGGCAGGGGCTGAGCTGGTTGCTGCACGAGGAGGCCTTCACCCGCTTTGCCGCGCGCCATCCCCACCTGCGCGGTCTGGACTTCGTCGAGCAGGCCCTCACCGAGCTCCACTTCGACTACCGGGTGAGCGAGGCCGAGCTCGAGCACATTCCCGCCAGCGGCCGGGTCATCATCGTCGCCAATCACCCCATCGGCTCCCTGGACGGGCTGGCCCTGCTGCGCCTCATCGGGCGCATCCGCCCCGACGTCAAGATAGTGGCCAATCAGGTGCTGGCCCAGCTCGCGCCGCTGCGCCCTTTGCTGCTGCCGGTGGACAACCTGGGGGGCAAGACCGACAGGCAGGCCATCCTCGCCATGAATGAACACCTCGCCGCCGACGGGGCCCTGGTTATCTTCCCCGCAGGCGAGGTCTCCCGCCTCGGCCCCAAGGGGGTGAAGGATGGCCCCTGGCAGGCCGGCTTCATCAAGCTGGCCCAGCGCAGCCGAACGCCCCTGGTGCCCATTCACCTGGGAGGGCGCAACAGCCTCTGGTTCTATCTCGCCTCCTGGCTCAACAAGCCCGCCTCCGCCCTGCTGCTGGTGCGCCAGCTGTTTCGCCAGCAGGGGCGGACGCTGCCGGTGACCATAGGGGCGCGCATTCCCCTCGCCAGTTTTCAGGAGTTGCCGGCCAAGACGGCAGCCCGGCTGGTGCGCGGCCACCTCTACCGAATCGCTCGGGGCAAGGCGGGACGGTTGCAGACCGAGGCCCCCATCGCCCTGCCGGAGGATCGCCGCCTGCTGAAACAGGCCATCGACGGGTGCGAGCTGCTAGGCCAGACCCCGGACGGCCAGCGCATCCTGCTCTATCGCCGCCACGAGCAGAGCCACTCGGTGATCCTGCGTGAGCTGGGGCGCCTGCGGGAGATTGCCTTTCGGGCGGTGGGGGAAGGCTCGGGCAAGCGGCGGGATCTCGATGCCTTCGACGATGATTATCACCACCTCATCCTCTGGGATCCCGCCCGCCTCGACATCATCGGCGCCTACCGTTTCGCCCCGGTGGCCGAACGGCTGGCCAGCAAGGGGCTGGATGGCCTCTACAGCCACACCCTGTTCGGCTTCGAAGAGAAGCTGATGCCCCGGCTGGAACAGGCCATCGAGCTTGGCCGCAGCTTCATCCAGCCCGCCTACTGGGGCAAGCGGGGGCTCGATTACCTCTGGTTCGGCATCGGGGCCTATCTGGCCCGCTATCCCCAATACCGCTACCTGTTCGGGCCCGTCACCCTCTCCGGCAGCCTGCCGCCGGCGGCCAAGGATCTGCTGGTGAGCTTCTATCGCCAGCACTTCGCCCCCACCCTTGCCCTCGCCCCTTCCCGCCGCCCCTATCCCGCCACGCCGACGCTGTTCGAGGGGCGCGATTACGGGGACGACCTCAAGGTGCTCAAGGCCGGGCTCGACAACCTGGGCTGTGCCATTCCCACCCTCTACAAGCAGTACGCCGAGCTGTGCGAGCCGGGGGGCGTGCAGTTCATGGACTTTGGCATCGACCCGGACTTCAACCACTGCATCGACGGCCTGGTGTGGGTGGACGTGAGCCGCATCAAGCCCCACAAGCGGGCCCGCTATATCGGCCTCCCCGCCGGGGAAGGGCTGGCCACCTCTGGCGACCGTTGACCGGGGGCCGCAACGAAAGAGGGAGGCCTGCGCCTCCCTCTTTCACATCATGGGTGATGCCGCCTACTCGGCTGCGGGTTTGCGATCCGCATGGCCGAGATCCCGCTCCGGGGCGATGACATCCCGCACCCGCTGCTTGATCTCCTTGGCCTCGGGGAAGCCCTCGTCGGCCACCCTGTCCCACACCAGCACCCCGTCCACCAGGATGCGAAACTCCCCCTTGCTGGCGGGCACCAGGGCCACCTCTCCCAGTTCGCCGTCGAAGGTGGAGAGCAGCTCCTGGGCGAGCCAGGCGGCCCGCAGCATCCAGCGGCAGAGGGTGCAGTAACGGATTTCGATGCGCGGTTTCGCGAGGGGCAAATGGGTGTCTGTCATGGGGTGACTCCGTGAAAATCGGTCAACCAGTGGCGAGCGATGCGCTGCATGGTGGCCTGGGGCAGTTCGTGAAGGCCCGGGGTGGATGCCTGATGGGCCAGTTGGTGCACCCCTTCGATGATCTCCGCCAGCACCAGGTAGACATATTCGCCGATGACGGCACCGTGGACGAAGTTGACCGCCTCCCCCCGGTTGAGCAAAAAGATGGTGCTGCCGTCCGGCCGGGTCAGGGCCAGCACATGGGGACACACCTCCTCGCTCGGCCAGGGCAGCTGGGCGAGGCTGAAGGCGAATTCGTCGTCGGCGGAGGTGACCGAGGCCAGCATGGCGCCGGGGCGCAGGGCCTGCAGATCGGTGATGTCGAGGGAGCCGTTGCCGGTGGAGCAGATCACCAGCTCGGCGCGGCCCAGGGCTTCGGCCTTGTTCACCAGCTTGAAGCCGTGGGAGAGCGCCTCCACCTGGCGCAGGGCATCCGTCTCCACCAGCTCCAGATGCAGGTTGCGACAGCGCAGTTCCCGGGCGATGCTGCGCCCCACCTTGCCATAGCCGAACAGGGCGGCCTGGCAGACATTGAAGGTACGCCTCAGGGTACGCGCGAGGGACTCCGCGGAGTAGACCACGCTCAGGCCGATCTGGATATCTTCCGCCTGCTTGAGGGGGCTGCGGGCCACCGAGATGACGGGGGCCGCCAGGGACTCCTGTTCGTAGCGCTGATGGCCGTTCTCGGTCATCTCCACCACCCCGATGAAACGGGCGCCAAAGTGCTCGGCCAGTACCGCCTGGCTCTTGGCGAAGTAGCCGCCGATGTCGAGGATGATGAGCCGCTCGTGGGACATCACCAGGGGGGCAATCTGGGCGATCACCTCACCGGGATCCGAGGTCCAGTGGCGATTGAGGGGCAGCACGGGGTAGTGCTGCTGGGCCCAGGCCAGCGTCGGCCCGTGCACGGACTTGGGTTTGGGCAGGATGGCACCGACCCGGCCCACCCGATCGAGCACCTGGATGAAGTCGGGTCTGTCGGGAAGCAGGTGGGTCACCAGCAGGATGCAGAGATCCCCAAGACATCCCTGTTCGGTGAAATGGCGAAAAAACAGATGCTCAGATCCCTGACTGCGCAACTGTGGCCTCCTTAGCGTGCCGCGGGAAAGCAGGCAAACAGAACCCGGCATAGCCGGGTTCTGTGTGTATCCAGATAATTGAAAATCCTTTTTATCCGAAAGCACCATGGGTCTCAATCTTTATCTGTCCAGACTTTGACAAGCCCATCAATTTCTAAGGTAATAGCCTGTTTTTCATGCAGAAATCAGTAAAGCGACGCCTCTGGCCATACCCACCACAGACTCACTCCGGCACCGACGGCCGCCACCAGGATCAAGACCCCCCAGCGAGAGAGTCCCGGGCGCCCGTGCAGGGCACGTTCCAGCAGCGGCAACAGCCAGACCGGCAGCAGCACCAGCAGGGGCACTTCCACGTACTGCCAGGCGAGCATCTGCACGAAGGCGAGTGAAAGCCCCAGGGCGGCCGGGGTCACCTTGACCCCTGCAAAGGCGCCGAGCAGGGCACGGAATCCGGCAAACGCGGCCAGGGCACCCGTCAGCTGGGCGATGAGCAGGCTGCCATCGATGCCGATGACCAGCGCCAGCCAGATGAAGGCCAGGGCGAAGCCGAGCCCCTCCTCGCTGTCACCACGCCAGCTCGTCCAGCCAGACCAGAGGATGGCGGGCAGCAGGGCCAGCCAGATCCCGGGCTCGCTCGCCAGCGCGGAGGCCAGCCCCTGCCACCACACCAAGGCGCCCAGCACCCCGAACAGCGCGAGGGCGACCCCCTTGCTGGTACCCTGGGTCAGGGCGGGCACCAGCAGGGTCAGCGGCAGCCACTGCCACGCCTTGACCGGCAGGCCATAGGCACCGCCCAGCAGGCAACCCACCAGCCAGATCCCCAGGGCGCCCCACAGATAGCCCAGCCGCGGCCAGCGCCACGACAGCAAAGCGGCCCCTAAAGGAGCCGCCAGGGTTTGAAGCAGGAGTGCTGCGCCCATTACTTGCGCACGCCTTCAACGAACAGGTTGATGGTCATCTCGTCAGGGATGTTCGGCACCATGTAGTTCACGCCGAACTCGCTGCGCTTGATGGTGGTGGTGGCGTTGAAGCCGCTGCGGTAGCCGCCCCAGGGATCCTTGCCTTCCCCGATGTGGACCAGGTCGAAGGCCACGTCCTTGGACACGCCGTGCAGGGTCAGGGTGCCCTTGAGTACGCCTTTGTCCTTGGTGCCTTCATAGCCGGTGCTGACGAAGGTCATCTTGGGGTACTGCTTCACGTCCAGGAAGTCGGGGCTGCGCAGGTGCTTGTCGCGGGCCTCGTGGTTGGAATCCACGCTGGCGGCATCGATTTCGAAGCTCGCCTTGGCCGCCGCCGGGTTGGCGTCGTCCATGCTGAAGGTGCCACTGAAGGTGTTGAACCGGCCGACCAGTTCGGAGAAGCCGAGGTGGCCCACCTTGAACTGGACTGTGGTGTGCGCTGCATCGACATCGTAATCGGCAGCCATCAGGGGAGCCGCCATAAACAGGCAAGAGGCCAGCAGGGCCTTGGTCATTTTCATTCCGATCGTTCCTTCATTGGGGGTTCACAACGGTGTCTAAAATGCTAACCTCCTATCGAGAATAGATAATCATCGATTTATTAAAATAATTATCAACCGAGAGTGGAATATGGATCAGATAGCCGCCATGCGCACCTTCATCAAGGTGGTGGAGTGCCAGAGCTTCACCAAGGCCGCCCATCAGCTCGGGATCTCGGTCGCCATGACCTCCAAGCTGATGCAGCAGCTCGAGGAGTCCCTCTCCACCCGGCTGCTGTCGCGCACCACCCGCCAAGTCAATCCCACCGAGGCGGGCCAGTTCTACTACCAGCGCTCCCTGGCCCTGCTGGCGGAGCTGGAAGAGACCCACAGCCAGCTCACCCACAACAACCAGCAGCCCCAGGGCACCCTCAAGCTCTCGGTGCCCATGGATTTCGGCTACCTGCACCTCTCCCCCGCCCTGCCCCTGTTTCGCGAGCGCTACCCGGACTTGAAGCTCGAGATTGAGTACAGCGACCGGCGGGTGGCCCTGGTGGAGGAGGGGTTCGATCTGGCCCTGCGCATCGGCAACCTGCCGGACTCCTCCCTGGTGGCCAAGCCGCTCGCCATGATGAAGATGGTGGTGTGCGCCAGCCCCGACTACCTGGCCCGCCGGGGCAGGCCGAAGACCCCGGAGGATCTCAAGCAGCACGACTGCCTCATCTACACCCTGACCCAGCCGGACTGGGTCTTCAAACGGGATGGGGAGGAGCACAGCATCCGTCCCCAGGGGCCACTTCGCGCCAACAACGGGGTGGCCCTGACCCGGGCCGCCTGCGACCACCAGGGCATCATCTTGCAGCCCACCTTCATCGTGGGGGATGCGCTGCGCTCGGGGGCGCTGGTCCCCTTGTTGCTGGAGTGGGAGAAGGGGCAGGTGGGGCTCTATGCCCTCTATCCGCACCGCCGTTTCGTGTCGGCCAAGGTGCGCTGCTTCATCGAATTCGTGCAGGAGCGCTATCTGGCGCCCCACTACTGGGACAGGGAGACCTGAGCCCGGGCTCAGGGGGTGGGCATCAGCTCGGCCACCAGCAGGTGATCCTGCTGGCTCATCTGCCAGCGTGGCAGACGCTGGCGCAAGGCGGCGAGCTCGGCCTCCCCCAGCGCATAGGGCAGGGTGACGTGCAGGCAGTGGCAATCCAGCATGGCCGCCAACTGCATCATCAGGGCGAGGTTTGCCTCGTCGCTCTTGTGCTTGTTGATGCGCTTGCCGAGCTCGTGGCGAAAGTGGGTCTCGGGATCCTGAGTCATCGCCTGCCAGCCGTAACCAAAGAGCGGGATGAAGGCGCTGACGATGCCAAGGGCGGTGAGGGGCCGTTTGGGCGGATGATAGAGGGCGTTGAGATCCAGCAGGATGGGGCTTTGATGGGGTTCACGACTGCCGGATAAAATAGTATTGCTCATTGGATTACCCTGTTGATTCCTCTAGACTTCGCCGCATATTTGACCTGACATGCCAACGAGGTGCTGATGCTAAGCGATATCGAGATCTCCCGCCAGTCCCCCCGCCTGCCCATCGCCGAGGTGGCAGCACAGCTCGGCATAGCGGCCGCCCATCTCCACCCCCACGGCCATTACAAGGGCAAACTCGACCTCGCGCTGCTCCATCACGCCCCCGCCCGCGAGCCCGGCAAGCTGGTGCTGGTGAGCGCCATCACGCCCACCCCCCTTGGGGAGGGCAAGACGGTCACCACGATCGGCCTCTCCATGGGGCTCAACCACATCGGCCAGCCCAGCATCGCCACCATTCGCCAACCGAGCCTCGGCCCCGTCTTCGGGGTCAAGGGGGGCGCCGCCGGGGGCGGCATGGCCCAGGTGGTGCCGATGGAGGAGATGAACCTGCACCTCACCGGGGATTTTCACGCCCTCACCGCCGCCCACAACCTGGCCTCTGCCGCCCTCGATGCCCGCCTGTTCCATGAACGCAAACTCGGTGACCAGTTCAGCGCCAGAACCGGTCTGGCGCGGCTCGATATCGACCCGGCCAACATCCTCTGGCCCCGCACCCTGGACATGAACGACCGGGCGCTTCGCCACCTCACCCTCGGCCAGGGCGGTGCTGCCGATGGTGTCGAGCGCCCCGATCGCTTCGTCATCACCGCCGCCTCCGAGCTGATGGCCATTCTGGCGCTGGCCAGGGATCTCAAGGA
Source organism: Aeromonas sp. R7-2 (assembly GCF_040908105.1). Lineage (NCBI taxonomy): Bacteria > Pseudomonadati > Pseudomonadota > Gammaproteobacteria > Aeromonadales > Aeromonadaceae > Aeromonas > Aeromonas sp. R7-2. The sequence continues at coordinate 113,323 of NZ_JBFODC010000015.1, forward strand.
CTTGCGCGCGCGTATCGGCCGCATCCAGCTCGCCCTCGACCTGCGCGGCAAGCCCATCACCGCCGAGCAGCTGGAAGTGGCGGGGGCCATGACGGTGCTGCTCAAAGACGCCCTCAAGCCCACCCTGATGCAGACCACGGAGCAGACCCCTGTGCTGGTCCACGCCGGCCCCTTTGCCAACATCGCCCACGGCAACTCCTCCGTCATCGCCGATCGCATGGCGCTGGGTCTTGCCGACTATGTGGTGACCGAGGCGGGTTTTGGCTCCGACATGGGGCTGGAGAAGTTCTTCAACATCAAGTATCGCCAGTCCGGCCTCGCCCCCGCCTGCGTGGTGCTGGTGGCCACGGTGCGCGGCCTCAAGGCCAACAGCGGCCTGCTCGACATCCGGCCGGGCCAGCCGCTGCCGGCCAGCCTGCAAGGGGAAGATCTGCCCACCCTGACAGCGGGGTGCGCCAACCTCGCCTGGCATATTCACAACGCCCGCCGTTACGGGGTGCCCGTGGTGGTCGCCATCAACCGCTTCCCCACCGACAGCGATGCCGAGCTGGCCCTGCTGGAGGCGGCGGCGCGCCAGGCCGGTGCCTGTGGCGTCGCCCTCTCCCGGGCCTTCACTGACGGTGGCGCGGGTGCGGCGGATCTGGCTCACGCCGTGGTGGCGGCCTGCAAGCAGCCCAGTGAGGTCAGGCTGCTCTACCCCGATGAGATGAGCCTTGCCGCCAAGCTCGCCACCCTGGTGGAGTGCGGCTATGGCGGCCGGGGCATCACCCTCTCGGACAAGGCGCGCCAGCAACTGGCCAGACTCTCGGCAGAGGGCCAGGATCACCTGCCCGTCTGCATGGCCAAGACGCCGCTCTCCATCAGCCATGACCCGGCCAGGAAGGGCGTGCCGACGGACTTCGAGGTGCCCATCGAGGAGGTGAAACTCTGCGCGGGGGCAGGCTTCGTCTATGCCCTGGCGGGCCCCATCATGACCATGCCGGGCCTGGGCAGTCTGCCGGCCTATCGCCATATCGACATCGACGATGACGGCGACATTGTCGGCCTGAGCTGACGTACAGGCTGGCAGTCTGCCGTCCCTGAACACCATATCGACATCAACGATGACGGCGACATTGTCGGCCTGAGCTGACGGCGCCCAGGTCCAGCCAGAAACGACAAGGCCCCGCCGATTGGCGGGGCCTTCTGCGCTGTGCCGGGTGGCAGCAAGACTCAGAGGGTGAAACGCTGGGTCATATGGTGCAGGGTATTGGCCAGCTTGCTCAGCTCGACACAGGCCTGGGCGGTCTGCTGCGCCCCCTGGGCATTCTCGTCGGCGGCGGTGTGGATCTTGACGATGCTGCGATTGAGCTCCTCGGTGACCGCGTTCTGCTGCTCGGTGGCGGTGGCGATCAGGGTGTTCATGTCGGTGATCTGGGTGACGGCACCGTTGATGCTGTCGATGCTGCTCCCCGCCTCCCGCGCCAGCTCCACGCTCTCCTGCATCTGCTGACGGCTCAGCTGCATGGCGCTGCCCGCCTCGGCGGTGCGCTCCTGAAGCACCTCGATCATCTTGCTGATCTCGGCGGTGGATGCCTGGGTACGCTGGGCCAGACTGCGCACCTCGTCTGCCACCACCGCAAAGCCACGCCCCTGCTCGCCGGCCCGGGCCGCTTCGATGGCCGCGTTGAGGGCCAGCAGGTTGGTCTGCTCGGCGATGCCGCGAATCACGTCCAGCACCATGCTGATGCTGGCGCTGTCGGTCTCCAGTTGCTGCACCACGCCCCCGGCCTGCTCTATCTGGCGGGAAACCTGCTCTATGCTGCCGATGGCGCTGCGCACCACCTGGTTGCCCTGGGTGGAGGTGCGGGAAGCCTGCTTGGCCGCCCCCATGGCGTCCGTGGTGTTGCGAGCCACCTCATTGACGGTGGACTGCATCTCGTTCATGGCGGTGGCGACCTGAGAGACCTCTCCCTGCTGGCTTGCCATGCCTTTGGCGGACTGCTCGGAGATGGCGCTCACCTCCTCTACCGCGCTGCTGAGCTGACTCACCGAACCGGAGATTTCACTCACCAGCTCCGCCAGAGCCCCCTGCATCCGGTCGATGGCCGACCCCAGCTGGCCCAGCTCGTCGCGGTTGAAGCGGTTGCCGCGGACCCACTCCTGCAGCTCGCCCCGACCGAGATCGCCGCTCGCAATGCGCTGGGCCTGACGGGCCAGCATGATGAGCGGGTCACGGATCTGGCGGGTCAGCACCACGGAGAGGGCGACAACCAGGGCCAGGCCGATCACCAGGGCCAGGGTCACACTCAGCTTGGCGCTGTCAAAGGCGGCGATCACCTCGGCGCGGGAACCCACGGAGTAGCCGTGGTTGATGCGGATGAGATCCCCCACCGACTTGCTCAGGGTGGTGTAGAGGGTGACCCCCTCCCCCATGAAGAGGTGCCGGGCTTCGGCCATCTGTCCCGAGTCCTGCATCTGCCGGATGCGCTGGTGCAGGGCGACATATCGCTCCCAGTCCGCCTTGACGATGTCAAAGGCGCGGCGCTCCTCCCGATCCTCCGCCCAGATGGTGCCATCGTGGGCCACTATCTGGCGCGCAGCCTCTTGCAGGCTCTTCTCGCTCTCGTTGCGATAGCGGGCCTTCTGCTGGGCATCGTCCGCCACCAGGAAGACATCCAGTTCGTAGCGGCGCAGGGCATTGATGGTCTCGCCGAGGGTGCTGGTGCGCACGACGGCGGGCAGGATACTGTCGGTAAAGCCGATGGCGGCGCGGTTCATCTTGCTGAATTCAAACAGCGAGAAGCCGCCGATAAAGGCCATCATCAGGCCGAGTACGGCAAAGCCGGCGGTAAGTTTTTTGCCTATCGTCATGGTGTTCATGGCATGTCCTGCATGGGGAAAACAAGTGGCATTGCTGGGCGCAGGCCTGGCCTGCGCCTTCACTACCCTCCTTGGCAGCACATCTCGTCCCTGTCGGCGCGCACAAGGGCGGGCCCGGGGGTGTCGGCGTCAACCAGACCGTCCGACAACACACAGAGCCATAGCGACCGGCACGGTCACAACTTTAGGTATTTTTCAAAAAAAGTGAGGGAAAGGAGACGGGGCCTGTCGGCGACAGGCCCCGGGAGCACTACCCTTTCAGACCACCGAGGAATTCGGCGCGGGTGTCGGGCTGGGTCTTGAAGACGCCGCCCAGGGAGGTGGTGGTAGTGTAGGAGGTGGAGTCCATCACGCCACGGGCCTTCACGCAGAAGTGGGTCGCCTTGATGCTGATGGCCACGTCCCTGGTGCCAAGCAGGGTCTGCAACGCCAGCAGGATCTGCTGGGTCAGCCGCTCCTGTACCTGGGGACGGCGGGCGAAGAACTGCACGATGCGGTTGATCTTCGACAGGCCAATCACCTTGCCGCGGGGAATGTAGGCCACGTGGGCAAAGCCGTCTATGGTGACGAAGTGGTGCTCGCAGGTGCTGGTGAGGCTGATGTCCCGCACCATGATCATCTCGTCCACCTTCATCTTGTTCTCGATCACCGTCACCTTGGGGAAGGTGGCATAGTCGAGGCCGGAGAAGATCTCGTTCACGTACATCTTGGCAATGCGGTGCGGGGTCTCGGCCAGACTGTCGTCGGCCAGATCCAGTCCCAGCGTCTCCATGATGGCGCGCATATGACCTTCGATTTTTTCCTTTTTCTGCTGGCCGCTCAATTCATTGGCCACCAGAGGTGTCTCAAGGCCCTCGGCCTCGAGCGCCGCCCTGACCAACAGGGCTTCCTGGCTTAAGCTCGTCATCGTGTTTATCTCCCACGCTCAGGGACTGTGCTGGCCTGCGGCATGGTGCCGCGGCGCAATCTTACAGGGCGATTATTGTCATAATTCTGTCTAACTCAAGCCCGGTGCCCGACTTTATGCCAAACCACCCCGTTTTGTCCGCACCGGCCTGCCCATTCGGGGGCAAGGCGCACGGCCGTGCCGCCTCTTCCCCACCTGCCATCCCGCGCAAGCCTCGCCCTGGTTACCCATCAGGAGGTAATTCAACGGGATAGCGCCCCATAATCCGATCACTCCGGGGCATCTGCCCCCCATTACCGCACCTTCGGCCTGCCCATCGGAGCGGATTTTTGGGATAATCCGCCCCCTACACACCAGAGAGGTCATGATGATGGGATTCGATACCGGTGCACTCCTCCCCTTGGACAAGGCCCTGCAAGGGATGCTGGAACAACTCACCTGCTGCTGCGAGACGGAGCGGTTGCCCCTGCCCCAGGCGCTGGATCGGATCCTGGCCGAGGAGATAAGCTCCCCCCTCTTCGTCCCCCCCTTCGACAACGCCGCCATGGACGGCTATGCCGTGCGCCTGGCGGATCTCGCCGCCGGGATGCCGCTCCCCGTGGCGGGCAAGGCCTTTGCGGGCCAGCCCTATGAGGGGGAGTGGCCCGCCGGCCACTGCATCCGCATCATGACCGGGGCCCCTGTGCCCCCGGGTGCAGACGCTGTGGTGATGCAGGAAGAAACGCAAGCCGGCGACAACGGGATCACTTTCCTGACCGCGCCCACGCCTGGCCAGAACATCCGTCGCCGCGGCGAGGATCTGGCGCAGGGCGCCCGGGTGCTCGAAAGCGGCCTGCGCCTGAGCCCCAGGGAGCTGCCGCTGCTCGCCTCCCTTGGCATCGCGAACGTCACGGTGCGCCGTCCCCTCAAGGTCGCCATCTTCAGCACAGGGGACGAGCTCAAGCCTCTGGGCACCCCGCTCCAGCACGGGGACATCTACGACTCCAACCGCTACGGGGTCAAGGCGATGCTGAGCCGCATGGGCTGTGAGTGCCTGGACCTTGGCATCATTCCCGATGATCCGGCGGCCCTGCGCGCCGCCTTCTTGCAGGCCGACCGCGAGGCCGATGCCCTTATCACCACCGGGGGAGTCTCGGTGGGGGAAGCGGACTTCACCAAGCAACTGCTCGAAGAGCTCGGGGAAATTGGCTTCTGGAAGCTCGCCATCAAGCCGGGCAAACCCTTCGCCTTTGGCCGGTTGCCAAACGCCTGGTTCTTCGGTCTGCCGGGCAACCCGGTCTCCGCCATGGTCACCTTCGATCAGCTGGTGCAACCGGCTCTGGCCAGGCTGGCCGGTCAGCAGTTTGCACGCCCGCACCCCCTCCAGGCCCTGGCGACAGAGCCGCTCAAGAAGAGCCCGGGGCGCCTGGACTTCCAGCGCGGCATCCTGAGCGTGGGCCCGAATGGCCTCGAGGTTCGCAGCACCGGCTCCCAGGACTCCGGGGTGTTCAGCTCCCTCTCCCGGGCCAACTGCTACATCGTGCTCGAACAGGAGCGCGGCAAGGTAGCCGCCGGTGAGACGGTCACCGTCGAGCCCTTCTCGGGGCTGCTGCTGTGAGCGAGATCCTGAGCGACGCCGAGCTCCTTCGCTACAACCGCCAGATCGTGCTCAAATCCTTCGACTTCGAGGGGCAGGAGGCGCTCAAGCAATCCCGCGTGCTGGTCATCGGCGCCGGGGGCCTCGGCTGCGCCGCCAGCCAGTATCTGGCGGTGGCCGGGGTCGGCCACCTCACCCTGGTGGATTTCGATCGGGTGGAGCTCTCCAATTTGCAGCGCCAGGTGCTGCACAGCGACGAGCGCATCGGCCAGCTCAAGGTGGAGTCCGCGGCGACGTCCCTGCGCGCCCTCACCCCCTGGCTCGAGGTGGAGACCCACGCCGCCCTCGCTGACGAGGCGCTGCTCGATGCCCTGCTGCCACGCCATCAGCTGGTGCTCGACTGCACCGACAACGTCGCCATCCGCAACCTCCTCAACCAGCGTGCCCGCCAGCACAAGGTGCCCCTGGTCAGCGGCGCCGCCATCCGGCTCGAAGGGCAGCTTTGCAGCTTCACCTGGCAGGAGGATGAACCCTGCTACGCCTGTCTCAGCGCCCTCTTTGGCGATCAGGCCCTCACCTGTGTCGAGGCGGGGGTGCTGGCCCCCGTGGTGGGGCTGGTGGGCAGCCTGCAGGCGCTCGAGGCCATCAAGCTGCTGGCGGGCATGGGCAAAAGCTACAGCGGCCGCCTGCTGATGATCGACGGTCTGGGTGGCAGCTTTCGCGAGCTGAAGCTTCCCAAGCGCCCCGACTGCCCGGTCTGCTCAAGACCCTGAGCAGCGCCCACAAAAAAGCCGAACCCCGGGGTTCGGCTTTTTTATCTACCTCTGCTGTCTGCTCCCCTCAATGGGTTGAGAGGATCCGCTGCAACAGATGATTGAACCCGGCAGGATCTTCCGCCGGCCAGGCGTGGTGACCATCCGGGGTGTGGATGGTGGCATTGGGCAGGGAGGCGAACTGCTCCACCCGCCGCGCCAGGGGCAGATAGTCGTGACTGGTGGAGATGATGGCCACCGGCTGCCAGAGGGTGCCGAGACGAGCCCGCACCGACCAGCCGGGCAGCGCCTCCAGCAGCGCCTTGTAGGTCTTCTTTTTGTTGCGCACGAAGCGCCCCCGGAAGGTGTGGCGCACCTGGGCGAGATCGGGGCCGGGAAAGAGCTCGCGACCGAGCCACCACGCCAGCGGCCGCATGCCGAACCAGCGCAGCCACTTGAGGCGCATGGCATAGCGCTCCTGCTCCTTTGGCGTCTCCAGCAGAAATTCGCTGAAGCCGTTGACCAGCACCAGCCCCTGCACCTTGTGGGGCAGTTGCAGCGCCAGCTCCAGCGCCACCATGGCACCGAGCGACAACCCCACTACCCAGGCAGGCTCGGGCTGCTCGTCGAGCCAGCGGGCCACATCCGCCGCCAGGGTGGGCACGTCAAAGGGCCCCTCCTGCATGCTCTGGCCGTGGCCGCGCAAGTCGATGGCCACCACCCGGTGGCGCTCGGAAAAACGCTCGATCTGCGCCTGCCAGTCGAGGCTGGAAGAGCCCAGCCCGTGCAGCAAGAGCAGCAAGGGCCCCTCCCCCGCACTGCGCAGGGCCAAGCCATGGGATTTCATTACCTGATTGCGACGCACCCGTCCCCCCTTTCTCGACGCCATGCCGGCCACTCATGACCAGCCAATCCGTACTCCGGTCCCCTGTCTACCCCTCTCCCACCAGGCTCACCGCCTTGATGTAGGCGTAGAGGCGCATGGCCGGCGTCAGGGCGAGCCGCTGCGCGGAGCGGCTCGTGATCCGGGCCAGCAGTATCTGCTGCCCGAGAGCCAACTGCAACAGGGTCTGCCCGGGTCGCACCTCCCGCACCTCCAGCAGCCGGGTCTCGAGGCAGTTGGAGAGGCTGGAGTGCATGATGGGCTCGGTGGCGATCACCAGATCCCGTGCCGCCACCTTGATCTGCAAGGGGCCCGCTTCATCGGGGGCATGCTCCATGGTCACCATCAGGGTCTGCTCCCCGAGTCGCAGGGTCGCCATCTGCTCGTGCTCGTCGTAGTGGGCCAGGGTCGCCGAGAGCATGACCCCGACGTCGTCGCGACTGGCCAGCGACAGGTCGGTGCGGGCGAAGATCTCCTCGGGGGTGCCCTTAGCCTCCACCCGTCCCTCTGCCAGCAGCACCAGTCCATCGCAGAGCAGGCTCACCTCCTCCATGGCGTGGCTGACGAAGATCATGGGGATGCCGCTCTCCTGCTGCAAGCCCTTGAGCACGTGGGCCTGATGGATGCGGCTGCGCCTGTCCAGCGCCGAGAAGGGTTCATCCAGCAGCAGCAGATCAGGCTCGGCCAGCAAGGCCCTGGCCAGTGCCACCCGCTGACGCTGACCCCCGGAGAGGCCGTGGGCCGGTTGCCCCAGCAGCTCGGCAAAGCCGAGGCGCGCAGCCAGATCCTCTGGCTGCCAGCGCCCCCTCCCCTTGCGAGCCGCCAGTTGCAGGTTGCCGAGCACGCTCAAGTGGGGGAAGAGACGAGCATCCTGAAACACCAGCCCGATGCGCCGCGCCTCGGGGAGCAGGGCTGCAAGCTCGCGCCCCTGCCAGCGCAGGGCATCGCCCGGGGCCCTGTCGAGCCCGGCGATGATGCGCAGCAGGGTGCTCTTGCCACAGCCCGAAGGACCGAACAGGCCGAGGATGCGGCTGGGGGGCAACGCCAGATCGCACGCCAAGGTGAAGGGGCCTAAATCACGTCTGGCCTTGAGGTAGAGGTTCATCCGAACAGCCTCCGTTGCCGGCGTTGCAGCACGCCGTAGACCAGCACCAGCATCACCAGGGAGAAGCCCATCAGGCCGCCTGCCAGAATATGGGCATTCTGGTAATCCATCGCCTCCACGTGATCAAACAGGGCGATGGAGAGCACCTGGGTCTCCCCGGGAATGTTGCCGCCAATCATCAGCACCACCCCGAACTCCCCCAGGGTGTGGGCAAAGCCCAGCGCTGCCGCCATCACGAAGCTCGGCAGCGTCATCGGCAGGATGATGCGAAAGAAGCGCTCAAACGGGCCCATCCCCAGGGTGGCAGCAGCCTCCAGCTCCTTGTTGCCCATGTTGACGAAGGCGGAGGTGAGGGGTTGTACCACGAAGGGGAGCGAATAGATGACGGAGGCGATGAGCAGGCCGAGAAAGCTGAAGGCGAGCGGGGCCCCGAAAGTCTCCCGCCACCAGCCACCGAGGCCGTACTCCGGGGAGAAGACCAGCAGCAGATAGAAACCGAGCACGGTGGGCGGCAGCACCAGCGGCAGGGCCACCATGGCCTCCACCAGGGGGCGCAGCCGGTGCTGGCTGCGAGACAGCCACCAGGCGAGCGGCGGCGACAGCAGCAGCAGGATGGCAGTGGTGCTGGCCGCCAGTTTCAGGGTCAGCCAGACCGCCAGCAGATCCCCTTCACTCATAGGGTCCCCTCTCGGGTGTCGATAAAAAACAGGGCGCCGTCATGACGGGCGCCGCCTTGGGACACGTCAGGCACCGGATCTGGCCAGCACGGAGCTGGCCTGCAGACGCCGGGCGCTTACTGCGGCAGGGCGTAACCCGCCGCCTTGATCTGCGCCTGTCCCGGCCCCTTGAGCCAGGCGACCAGGGCATCCACCGCCGCCCCTTTCTTCAGCACCAGGGCCTGCTGCTCGATGGGGGGATAGAAGCTGGCCGGCACCGCCCAAGCTTCGCCGGTCTTGCCCGCCTCCACCAGATTGGCCCAGGCGACGAAGCCCAGCTTCGCATTGCCGGTGTCGACGAACTGCCAGGTCTGGCTGATGTTGGTGCCGGTCAGCACCCGATACTGCTTGGGATCGATCATGAGATGAGCCAGGGTCGCCATGGCGGCGGCGCCATAGGGCGCTGTCTTGGGGTTGGCGATGGCCAGCTCCCCCTGCCAGTGGCGCAAGGTGGCCTCGTCGGGAGCAGGCCCCCCCTTCTGCCAGAGGCCGAGCTGACCGATGGCATAGGTGAAGCGTTCGCTCCCCTTGCCTTCCGACTCCAGCTTTTGAGGGGTCGCCACGTCGGCCGAGAGGAAGAGATCGAAGGGCGCACCGTGGGTGATCTGGGTATAGAGCACGCCGGTGGCCGCCGAACTGATGACGACGCTGTGGCCGGTCTTGGCGGTGAACTCCTTGCCGATGCGCTCTATGGTGCCCTTGAAGTTGGCCGCCACCGCCACCTTGACCTCGTCAGCCAGCACAGTCCCGCTGTAAATGCCGCTTGCACCGACACCCAGCAACAACACGGATACCCATCTCTTCATTCCGTTGCTCCTTATGTTCCGGCACGGCCGGATCGATTGACACGAGCCCGAGGCTCACTCCCCTTGTTGCCAGCGGGCCAGGGCGGCGTCATCGCTCGCCCTGGCCTCGACCCAGCGTTGCACCCCGTCGGCGGTCAGCTCTTTTTTCCAGAACGGCGCCCGGGTCTTCAAGAAATCCATGATGAAGTGGCAGGCCTCGAAAGCCGCCTCGCGGTGGGCGCTGCTCACCACCACCAGCACAATCTGATCCCCGAGCAGCAGCTCGCCGATGCGGTGAATGAGGGTACACTCCTGCAGCGGCCAGCGCCCGCGGGCCTCGGCCACGATGCCCGCCAGCGCCTTCTCGGTCATGCCGGGGTAGTGCTCGAGGGCCAGCCCCTTCACATGCTCCCCCTGATTGAAGTCGCGCACCTTGCCGACAAAGCTGACAATCGCGCCTGTGTCCTGCCGGGCAGCGAGGCGGGCATATTCGTCGGCCAGCGAGAAGTCAGCCCGCTGCACCAGAATGCGATCTGTGATGGCTACGTCGCTCATGGCTCAACCTCCGGTCACCGGCGGGAAGAAGGCGACCTCATCCCCGTCATGGAGGGGGGTATCCAGCGGCACCAGGGTCTGGTTGACCGCCACCAGGAGCTTGCCGGATTCGAGCGCCAGCGCCCACTTGTCACCTCGCTCGCTCAAGGCGGCGCGAAGGGCATCGGCACTGGCGTAGTCGCAAGGCAGGCTGAGCTCGTCGCAGCCGACCAGCTCACGCACCTGCGCAAAAAACAGAACCTTGATCATGCCTGCTCTCCTTTGGTCGCACCCAGCTGGAAATGACCGGACTTGCCGCCCTTTTTCTCCACCAGACGCACCTGCTCGATCACCATGTCCTTTTGCACCGCCTTGCACATGTCGTAGATGGTCAGGGCCGCCACCGAGGCGGCGGCGAGCGCCTCCATTTCCACCCCGGTCTTGCCCGAGAGCTTGCACAGGGTGCGGATATGGACCCGATTGTGCGCCGCCTGGGGTTCTATCTCTACCTCCACCCGGGTCAGGGCCAAGGGATGGCACAGGGGAATGAGGTCGGCGGTCTTCTTGGCCGCCATGATGCCGGCGATGCGGGCGGTGGCGAAGACGTCCCCCTTGTGGTGCTGACCGCTCAGGATCAACGCCAGGGTCTCGGGGGCCATGGTCACGAAAGCCTCGGCGCGGGCCTCGCGTTCGGTCACCTGCTTGTCGGTGACATCCACCATGTGGGCCTCGCCGCTCTGGTTGAGATGGGTCAGGTTCATCTATGCCCCTATCGAAAAATAAGATGGATGATCCGGGTTTACTCCCGGGATCACAGATGGGTCACGAAGTTGCACGGCCGGGTACGGGCATCGAGCTGATCCCGTATAAGCTGTTCCCAGCCCAGACGGCAGGCGCCGGTGGAGCCGGGCAGGCAGCAGATCAGGGTGCGATTGGCGAGCCCTGCCAGGGCACGGCTCTGCATGGCGGAGCCTTTTATCTCGGCAAACGAGAGCTGGCGGAACATCTCGCCAAAACCCTGCACCGTGCGCTCGAACAGCACGCCGACCGCCTCGGGCACCCGGTTCTGCTCGTTGAAGCCGGTGCCGCCGTTGATGAGCACCACCTGGACTCCCTCGTCGGCAATCCAGTCGCTCACCTGGGCGCGGATGCGAAACAGGTTGTCGGGGCAGAGCGCCCGGTCGGCCAGCACGTGGCAGCTCTGGGTCAGGGCCTCGACCAGATAGTCCCCCGAGCTGTCATCGGCAGCGGTGCGACTGTCGGAAACCGTCAGGACGGCGATCTTGAGAGGGATGAATTCGCTGTGTTTGGGTGCCATTGGGGCCATTCCTGTCAATCATTGACCACGAGAGGATGAGGTGAACGCGCCGCACCGTGGTGCCAGCCATGAAAGGAGCCGGTGGGCGCCGCGTTGCCGGGAAGGGATTCTATCAAAAGATGTCTGGCTGGGGGGCGTCATTGCCCATTAATCTCGAAGGCCGCCGGATCCCGAGGAT